>NZ_JCACKS010000001.1:0-24902 GCF_059505505.1 Pelatocladus sp.
GTATCCGCGCTTGGATGGCTCCTCAAGATCAGCCACACGAGAAATTTGTATTCCCAGAGGAAGTTCTGCCTCGTGGTAATGCTTTGTAATCTAAACGTGTGTGCATAATTTAAGAAATGACCTCACCCGGTAAGGGTGGGGTTTTCTTTTGAATTTATAAGGCATAAGATTTTATCAATTGAACAAACTAATAGATTGTTAGTGGGCAATAAAGATCAAAATCAAAAATTATTTTTTTGTCTATATTTAGTAAATTTTTTTAAGAACTACCAAAAGTTATATGTCTATGGATTTTGGCAAAAATATTAATTTCTATGACTGATGATTGATGTACTATTTTTAACGTATTTCTAACATTGAAAAGACATCTATTTCTAAAATTATCACTATGCAAGAGTACGATGTTGTTATTATTGGTGCTGGGCATAATGGGCTAGTTTGTGCTGCCTATTTATTAAAAGCAGGATACAGTGTTCTATTACTCGAAAAACGTTCTGTTCCAGGAGGTGCAGCAACTACAGAAGAATGCTTGCCACAAGAAGCACCAGGTTTCAAGTTTAATCTATGTGCTATTGACCATGAATTTATTCATCTTGGGCCAGTAGTAGAAGAATTAGAACTCAAAAAATATGGTTTGGAGTATTTAGAATGTGATCCAGTTGTATTTTGTCCTCATCCCGATGGAAAATATTTTTTAGGTCATAAATCTCTAGACAGAACATGTGCAGAAATTGCCCGTTACAACGAACGTGATGCCAAAAAGTATAAAGAATATACAGAATATTGGCAACGGGCAATAGGTGCAATGATTCCGATGTTTAATGCACCGCCAAAGTCAATTCTTGATATTTTGGGTAACTACGACGTTACCAAGATGAAAGATTTACTTTCAGTAATTGGTTCTCCAAATAAAACGCTGGACTTTGTTCGCAATATGTTAACCAGCGCTGAGGATATTCTTAATGAGTGGTTTGATGAGGAGTTTCTCAAAGCACCACTAGCAAGACTTGCTTCTGAACTTGGTGCGCCGCCTTCACAAAAAACTATTGCGATTGGGGCAATTATGATGGCAATGCGTCATAATCCTGGTATGGCTAGACCTCGTGGTGGTACGGGTGCTTTGGTGCAAGCTTTAGTAAACTTGGTCAAAAGTTTAGGCGGTGTGATCCTCACCGAGCAGCATGTTAATAGAGTATTGATTGATAACGGTTGTGCTGTAGGTGTACAGGTAGGTAATGGTACAGTATATCGCGCTAAACACGGGGTGATTTCTAATATTGATGCCAAAAGATTATTTTTACAATTGATGGATGAAAGTGATGTAGATGCTGCTGATGCAGATCTACGAGAAAGATTAGAACGGCGCATTGTTAACAACAATGAAACCATCCTCAAGATTGACTTAGCACTAAACGAACCACTACGCTTTGAACATCATCAACATAAAGATGAATATTTAATTGGGTCTGTGTTAATTGCAGATTCAATTTCTCATGTGGAACAAGCTCATAGTAAATGTACCTTGGGAGAAATTCCTGACTCTGATCCATCAATGTATTTAGTAGTGCCAACAATGCTAGATCCATCGATGGCGCCACCAGGTAAACATACTGCATGGATTGAATTTTTTGCCCCTTATCAAATTGCGGATGCAGATGGTACTGGTTTAAATGGTACTGGTTGGACAGATGAGCTAAAAAATCAAGTTGCAGACAAGGTAATAGATAAATTAGCAGACTATGCGCCGAATGTAAAAAGTGCTACTATTGCCCGTCGTGTTGAAAGTCCAGCAGAATTGGGTGAAAGATTGGGTGCTTACAAGGGGAATTATTACCATGTTGATATGACACTTGATCAAATGGTGTTTTTCCGTCCTTTACCGGAAATAGCAAACTATAAAACACCAATTGAGAATTTATTCTTGACTGGTGCGGGAACTCATCCTGGTGGTTCTATTTCCGGAATGCCTGGACGCAACTGTGCGCGGGTGTTTTTACAATCTAAGCATCCGATCGCTCAAACTTTCAAAGATGGGTGGGGTTCGATTAAATCCACAGTTGGATCGGTGTTTGGGATTAATAAGTGAGAATTTGAACTCCTAGATCCCTAACTTCTAAAGGATGCAGCTGGAGAATCAGGGGTGATACCATTTGACATTAATCACGATACAGATAAATTTGTAGAGACGCATAGCAAGATCCCGCAGGGTTATTTCGCGTTTCTACACTAGACCTCTTGCAAAAATATTTTTACCCCACCCTAACCCTAAGCGTAAACGGGGAGGGAACTAAATCTTCCCCCTGTGAACGCTACGGTGTACACACAAATCTAGGTTGAGCGCATCTGTACCGCCTCGGAATTTATTCCGAGTCTCATAGCGCAAGTCCTCTGAAGAGGACTCAAAAAAAAGTTTGTTCCAGTCCACTTGAGTGGACTTTCGCTATGAGCCTGGAACTTTAGTTCTAGGCGGGATACTTGTGTGTACACCGTAGCCCGTGAACGGGGGGATTGAGGGGGGTTCATTCGACTTTTGCAAGAGGTCTACTGTCTAACAATGCAGGTCGATACATTCGCAATGTAGGTCGATACATTAACAATGTAGGTCGATACATTAACAATGTAGGTCGATACATTAACAATGTAGGTCGATACATTAACAATGCAGGTCGATACATTAACAATGTAGGTCGATACATTAACAATGCAGGTCGATAAGTAGGTAAGCGAAAATAACTCGTCCTCCTTATCCACGAATCTTAATAGGCAATACAGTTCTGCACCGCTACGCGCATCCTTCGCAAGCGGGAAGGGTTAGGGAGGAGTATTGGGTTGGGAGGGGTATATTCCTCCATTTAGATGCAAAAGCGCTGATAAGTAATCAAGCGAACCTGATATCACTCATAAATGTCATACCTATTAGTGATGACAACCATAACTAAAAATTGATGTAATAAAGCTACTGTTGCCAATATCGGAGCAATGACAGATCGGGTTTTAATTCTTGGCGGAAGGGGACGCATCGGTGGTAGTGTTGCTCAAGATCTACTCACTCACACGCAGGCAGAAATTATCGTCACTGGACGTACACCTGCACAAATGGAAAATAATACATCTTTGCAATATATGGTGTTGGACTTGGCAGAGGTGGAGAAATTGCGGCAGGCGATCGCTTCTGTTAACGTAGTAGTTCACTGCGCTGGTCCGTTTCATTTTCGAGATGCGAATGTGCTGAAAATTTGTATTGAACAGGGTGTTAATTATGTAGATGTGAGCGACCATCGTTCTTTCACTATTAAAGCCTTACAATATCATGAAGAAGCTATAGCTGCGGGTGTGACAGCGATAGTTAATACTGGCATTTTTCCCGGCATTTCTAATAGTATGGTACGTCATGATATTGAACAATTTGATGTACCAGAAAAAATACATTTGAGTTATTTGGTATCTGGTTCTGGTGGTGCTGGTATAACAGTAATGCGAACCACATTTCTCGGCTTACAAAATTCTTTTGAAGCTTTGATAGATGGGAAATGGCAAACAGTTAAACCTTATAGTGAAAGAGAAACGGTTGACTTTCCATCTCCCTATGGACGCAGTGGTGTTTACTGGTTTGATATGCCAGAAACTTTTACTTTACCCCATGCTTTTCCAGAAATTAAAACTGTAATTACTAAATTTGGTTCTGTTCCCGATTTTTATAACCATTTAACTTGGATTGCAGCGCATGTCTTTCCTAAATCATGGATAAACAATCCTAATGGTGTAGAATTTTTATCTCATGTCAGCCATACAATGACCAATTTTACTGATCAATTTACTGGTATTGGGGTGGCAGTTCGTTCAGAAATAACGGGACAAAAAAACAGACAACAAGCTGTATATCGCTCTAATTTAACTTATGAAAATACAGCTACCTCTGCTGGTTGTGGTACGGGTAGTATTGTTCAATTTTTATTAGAAGATAAACTCAATAAACCAGGAGTTTGGCCTGTTGAAGAAGCATTATCAACTGATTTATTTATCCAAGCAATGCAAAGTCGAGGAATTACAATTGATAGTGATTGGGCTGTGAATAATTTTAATGTGTGAAGGGTGCTTATGATTAGTAGTTCGTAGTAAGGACTTTAGTCCTTAAAAAATAAGCACTAAAGTCCTTACTACAAACCATTAAATAATTCTTGTAACTTAGCAAGTACAGTCTGAACGTGATTTTTAACTTTCACATTTGACCAAACATAAGCTAAATTACCATCAGGCGCAATCAAAAAAGTTGATCGTACCACACCCATGTATTCTCTACCCATGAATTTTTTAAGTTGCCATACACCATAGCTTTCACATACCTGATGTTCAGGATCACTTAATAATTGAATTGACAAATTGTGTTTTTGAATAAATTTGCAATGAGATTTTTCAGTATCAGGACTAACGCCAACAATTTTAGCTCTCAAGGCGCTAAAATCTTGAGATAAATCAGTAAATTCTTTGGCTTCAGTTGTACAACCAGGTGTATCATCTTTGGGATAAAAGTACAAAACTAGCCAGTTTGATTGAAAATCACTCAGGCTAACTAAATTACCATCTTGATTAGGAAGAGTGAAATCAGGTGCTTTTTCTCCAGCTTGGGGAAGATTTGTGAGTGAAGACATTAATTTATCTTAAATTCAGCAGAGACAATATTATCATCTACTGAACTAAATGCGATCGCTAATTAAATTTTTTCTTAAAAATAGCATTTAGTTCTAAAAAATGCTTTATTAAGTATTAATATATTTCACTATTAAATACAAATCGTATAATTAATGGTACAAATTACATGGCATGGACATCATTAAGAGAACGAATTCACCAACTACCACTCGTTCTCGCAGGGCCGATTTTGCGACATACTGCACCAAATTCTGTAACTGTGTGGATAGCTTTGAAAGAAAGCCGCATTGTTACTCTCAAAATCTTGGATACGAATAAAAATTTATTACTAACAGGCAGTAGAGTAACTATTAAATTAGGTATTAATTTATATATAGTTGCTGTCACTGCTAGAACAAATGAAAATATACTTCAATATGGGGAAAATTATCTCTATGATTTAGAATTTGGTAATGAAGAAAACATCAGCGATCCAGGTATATTAAATACAAACGGTTCAATTAGGGAAATTATATATCCTCCCTATGATTTGCCCAGTTTTGAGCTTGTACCTTATGACTTAAAAGATTTACGTATTGTTCATGGTTCTTGTCGGAAGCCACATGGTGAAAGCTTGGATGCATTCACAGCTTTAGACAAGATGATTAAAGAAGCATTAGTAGAAGAGCCGAAAAAAAGACCACACCAACTTTTTCTTACAGGCGATCAAATCTATGCAGATGATGTAGCCGACGCCTTACTTTTCATGTTAATAGATGCAGGCGAAACATTATTAGGTTGGTCAGAAAAATTACCAGATGTCACAGATATTAAAGAATTGCAGGCTGGTCAACGTAATAATTTAGCAACCTATACTGCTGGTTTAACAGCAAGTATTACTAAACTCAATAAAATTGCTAATATTGCCAAAAGCCACTTATTTACATTCAGTGATTTTTGTACTATGTATTTATTCGCTTGGTGTGATGTGTTATGGCCCAAGCCTGAAGATTTACCGACATTTGCTGATGTTAATCAAAATTTACCCCCACTTGCGAGTAGTGAAGATTTATTTTTAAAAGAACTTGGGGATTTAAAAAGTTTTCAGACAACACTCAAACAGGTGAGACGCGCCTTAGCTAATATTCCCACGTATATGATATTTGACGACCATGAAATTACCGATGATTGGTATTTAAACATGGCGTGGTGCGATCGCGTCCTGAGTAAACCGTTAGGTAGACGTATCCTCCAAAATGGTTTACTTGCATACGCAATCTGTCAAGCTTGGGGAAATACACCAGACGAATTTATAGATGGTAAACCGGGAGAAGGATTACTTAAAGCTGCTGTTGGCTGGTTTGCTTTTCAAGGACAAAATTTAAAATACGAACAGGAAATTACTCGGCGAATTGGTTTACCATCTATTGCAGATATTAGAAATAGTCACCCCAGACAAATACCCCACACAGATGCTTCTTTAAAATGGCATTATACCGTCACAGGACCAGAATATGAAGTCATAGTACTTGATACTCGTACTTGGCGAGCATTTCCAGGCAAAGATTTTGATTTTCCAGGGCTTTTGAGTAAAGAAGCTTGTGATCAGCAAATAACAAAAGTAGTTCATCCCAAAAATGCTAAAGTGACTTTTGTAATTTCTCCGGGGCCTGTGGTTGGTGTGCCTTTTTTAGAAGCAATTCAAAAGACAGCTAAAGCTTTCGCAGAAAAATTTGGTAGTGCAGCTTGGGGTTTTGATCCGGAAGCTTGGGGTTTAGAAACAACAGCATTTGAAAGATTGCTTGCTTGTTTGGTATTACGAGCATTACCAGCAAAACAAAGTCGTGTCATTATCTTATCTGGTGATGTCCACTATAGTTTTGCATCTTGCCTCAAATATGCAGCTATCTGTCCCTTTGAACATTCAGAAAATATCAAAACTGAACTGATTGCCATTCAATTTACTAGTAGTTCTTTTAAGAATGAAGTTAGTGGTACAGGTGGAAGTCATTCATTACATAAAAAAGGTTTTCTTCCAATTGAAAAAATCAATTATTTACCCAAAGCAGAAATTTTAGGGTGGGAAAATAAAGATGAACAAGAATTAGAAATTGGTGTGATGCATGTTTATGTTGATCATGTACCGCAATGCATTCCTTGGACTATTAAGACTAATCCTGCCACAATAGATTTACTTAAAGAACGTGGTTGGCATAAAGAATTACAAGTTATAAAAAAACCGGAATGGTGGTATAAGATTAATTTCGTTTTAGGTAAAGATGAAAAAGTACATGAACCAAAAGATACTAATTTAGTCCAGCCTCAATCTATAACTGCTCCCTTACCAGGACAAAACCGCAAGCTACCTTTAGAAAAATATTTAGCTATGGCTAAAAATCACCGTGATTATTTAGGTAAATGGGGTGCTGGGAAAGCAGTTGTGGGAGTAAATAATATTGGCGAAATCACTTTTGAGGTAGTTGATGGTAAACAGATAGCTGTGCAAACTATCTGGTGGCGATTAGAAAGTTTACACGAGGGTGAGTTGCTAGAACCTTTTCCGTTAACTAGATATGAAGTTTTTTTAGAGTGAAACAGCGACTAGAAGTCGCGGCGATTCAGCTAAATTGCTCAATTATTCCTCCACCCAAAACTTTTTCTCCTTCGTACCAAACTGCTGCTTGTCCAGGTGTGATACTGAACTGGGGTTCATCGAAGACGATGCGTACGCGGGAGTTTTCCAAGGGAATTACTGTCACTGGTACGGGGTGAGAACGATAGCGGACTTGGACTTCCGCACGAATAGGACTTGCAGGTTCAGCAATGGAAACCCAATTTACCCGATTGACAGTGCATTCTGGCTGAGTTGCAAGAGTGCGATCGCCTACTATGACTTTATTGTTAGCTGCATCCAAGGCAATTACATACAACGGTTCCGCAGCCGCAATTCCCAAGCCCTTACGTTGTCCTATTGTGTAATGATGAACACCATCATGTTGCCCTAGCACCTTACCATCCATATCAACAATTTCGCCTTGTTTGGGTGCAAGATACTTATCCAAAAATGCTCGCATTGAGCCATTTGCTTCTACCAGACATAGATCCTGACTTTCTGGCTTATCGGCTGTTTTGAGATTGTATTCAGTGGCAATGCGGCGAGTTTCACTTTTTTGCACTTCTCCTAGAGGAAATACTGAACCTCTCAGTAAATCTTGCGACAAGTCATAGAGGAAGTAAGTCTGGTCTTTATTGCGATCAATTGCCCGCAGGAGTTCGTAACGTCTGGTAGCTTCGTTATAATTGATCCGCGCATAATGACCCGTAGCAATGCGATCGCATCCCAAGGTTTCGCGAGCATACTGTAACATCGGGCCAAATTTCACTGTTTTATTGCACTGCGAACAAGGCAGAGGTGTAATACCGTTACTGTATCCAGTTACTAGGTAATCAACAATATTTGTCTGAAAAACATCTCGAATATCAACAACATGATGGGGAACACCGAGCTGATCACAGATAGAAGCCGCATCTACCATACCTTCAGAGCAACATTGACCCTTTCCTTTCATTAGCCAAAGGGTCAGACCAATTACTTCATAGCCCTGATTGTGTAAAATGGCGGCGACGGTAGAACTATCAACACCGCCCGAAAGTCCTACTACGACTTTTTCCATATCGGTAAGAATTGCTAGGCTGTTATTTTTAAACTACCACTATGTAGTGACCATAATGATTGCTACTCTCAAGAATTATAGCTATTTTCTACAGTTACCAGCTTTGCCTATTCACTGATAACTGATATGAGTGATTAATGGTTAATGGTTAATTAAGAACATTGACAATCAACCATGAACAACCAACAAAAAACCCAAATTTCGCAAGTTGTAGTGACAGCACAACAGATGCGCGATATCGAAGCGCGTATCTTTGCAGCAGGAATGCCTGTAGCTGCTTTAATGGAAAAGGTTGCAGGATTGATCGCGCATCGGATTGAGGTACTTTATTTTTCTGAAGACGCGAACAAAGAGAACGCAGCGACACGGAGACGCGGGGACACGGAGAGTATTTCATCTGTATTCTCCGCATCAGCGTGTTTTCCAGTCCCCGCATCTTCCTCTGTGTCTCGACACAAAATCGGGATTCTCGTCGGCCCTGGCCACAATGGTGGGGATGCTTTGGTCGTTGCCCGTGAACTGCATTTTCGCGGTTATGCTGTCTGTATCTATAGTCCTTTTGCCAAACTTAAGGAATTAACTACACAGCATTTACAGTATGCTCAGAGTTTAGGTATTTCCTGTTATCAATCAATTGAGGACTTGCCAGAGTGCGATTTGTTGGTTGATGGATTATTTGGATTTGGGTTAGAAAGAGAACTCAAAGATCCTGTTGCTAGTGCTATTAATCAGTTAAATCAAAAGTCTATACCAATTATTAGTATCGATATGCCTTCTGGATTGCATACAGATACTGGCAAAGTTTTAGGAACCGCGATCCGGGCTACGCACACGTTATGTTTAGGTTTGTGGAAACTGGGTTTATTGCAAGACCAGGCTTTAGAATACGTCGGTAAGGCAGAGTTCATCGATTTTGATATACCTTTAGCAGATGTGGAAGCTGTACTGGCAGATGCACCCCGAATTACACGCATTACCGAAGCTACTGCGTTATCTACTTTACCTCTACCGCGTCCTGCTGTCACCCATAAATACAAAGAAGGACATTTATTATTAATTTGCGGTTCACGTCGCTATGCTGGAGGCGCGATTTTAACTGGATTGGGAGCAAGGGCTAGTGGGGTTGGGATGCTGTCAATTGCTGTACCAGAATCTCTCAAGCCGATTATGGTTAGTCATTTGCCAGAAGCACTGATTGTCGGTTGTCCAGAAACTGAAACAGGCGCGATCGCTCAATTACAATTACCAGAAAACACAGACTTAAATTCATTTCATGCGATCGCTTGTGGTCCCGGTTTAACCAAAGATGCCAGCCCGATTTTACAGCAAGTATTAGAAAGCACAAACCCCTTGATTCTTGATGCCGATGGTTTAAATATTCTGTCAGAAATGAAAACCCCCCTTAGTGAGGGGGGGACAAAAGGAGGGGTGGTGCGACAAGCACTGACAGTACTTACACCCCATGCAGGCGAATTTCAACGCTTATTTCCCGACTTACCAAATGCCAAGCAAGACAGAATCGAAGCAGTACGGGAAGCAGCAGCCCAAAGCGGAGCAGTAATATTATTGAAAGGAGCTAGAACTGCGATCGCAAATCGCCAAGGTTCTGTGTGGATAGTTCCTGAAAGTACTCCAGCTTTAGCGCGAGGTGGTAGTGGTGACGTGTTAACTGGGTTAATGGGTGGATTAATTGCCCAAGCTATCACACATCAAATACCTGCCGAAGATATGGTAGCAACTGCTGCTTGGTGGCACGCTCAAGCCGGAATTTTGGCAGCGCAAGAACGCACAGAATTAGGAGTAGATGCATTTACGTTGACGCATTATTTACTAAAATTTCTGGCGTTGCTGAATGCGGTATGAATCCGAATGTAGAGACACGATATATCGTGTCTCTACAAAGATTTTGGATTAGTCCGTGTGGGCGGACTTAGTTTGTATAGCCAAAATAGGCATATATTACTCCCGGCTAGGTGCAAGATCTGAGTTAACATTTGAAGCGTATCGGGTGCTAAGGGTGTAATATCATTTCCATATGAAGATGCATAGAAAGAACCCCACCGCCTTCGGCACCTCCCCTTGGTAAGGGGAGGTTGGGAGGGGTTAAAATAATGTGCAGCTTCATATTTAATTGGTATAAGACCATTACATCTTTATTTATCTTTGAAAAATTGGGGCGTTAGTGTTGTGTCTGTGAAATAAAATTGACCCTACATTACAAACTAAACAAGTAATAGCTAGCCACAATAAAACGTAAGTAGGAATCATGACTACGCCAATCATAAACCAAGTGTAAACATGCAATATCATCACAACAGCAAATATGCAGCCTGTTATTGCTAATTGCCAAACTTGAGATGATGGGCGACGGAGTGCGGCAAAAATCATTGTCAACAGCGTGGCAAGTAAGTTTGCTGGCACAAGAAATGCACAAATACTAACGCAGTTGGTGCGGGAAAACTCCGCTAGGCTGTTGAAATCGAGCATTCATCTTTAAGGTAATGTCAATTAAGTATAAGACACTTAATCAGGCAATTAAATAACGAAATATAAATATAAGCATTACTCAATTTAATGTTATGAAAAATTTACATACTTGTTATTGGTTGTTAAGTATTTCCGTTACATAACACCTACCCAAAGCTACCCCCTTTCCTTGTCCCTGATTCCCGATCCTCGATCCCCGATCAACTTCCCGTATTTAATCTTTGCATTAATTTTGCTACTGAGTTAATTAATTGATTTGGTTCAACTGGCTTGGTAACATACATCTGAAAACCTGCATCTAAGGCTTGTTGGCAATCTTGTGACCTGGCATAAGCTGTTAATGCGATCGCAGGTAAATTCCCTCCTTGTTCTGGTTGCATCTTTCGGATTTTACGGATTAAGCTGTAGCCATCTTCCTCTGGCATACTGATATCACTAATCAATATATCCGGTAGAGATTTTGCGATCGCTAAAAGTGCTAATTGTACTGAACTAACTGCTGTTACTTCAGCTCCAGAATCTTGCAGTACGGTGGCTACATATTCTCGTGTATCAGTATCATCATCTACTATTAGCACCTGTAAACCATTTAAGGATGATTCTGTAAGTCCTTTAGAAGACGCTATTTTCGTTGTCTGTTCTGTTGGTTTTAATTTCCACTTTGGAGGAACAGTAGAGACTTTCTTAAAATTCTCCTCGGCTTTGGAAGTGGTAGCACATTCTTGATTTACACATCCCTCGGTCACTGTATTATCATTGGCTTGTTCGTGTCTTTTCAACAATGGCAATTTTATAGTAAATGTTGCTCCCTGTCCTAATCCTGGACTATCAGCATGAACACTACCACCATGCATTTCCACTAAATAACGTACGATCGCCAATCCCAATCCTAATCCACCGTGGTTTCTAGTTATACTCCCATCTGCTTGACGGAAGCGATCAAAAACGTAGGGGAGAAATTCTGGACTAATACCAACACCTGTATCACTGATGGTGATTTGGGCGTAATTAGCACAGGGACTAGACAAGGATAAATTGTCTTCTTCTCCCCCGTGTCCCCCTTGCGCTATTTCCAATGATCCATTTTCCTTTGCAACTTCCAGGCGTAGTTCTACCCTGCCATCAGAAGAGGTAAATTTAAGAGCATTGTTAAGCAAATTCCAGAGAACTTGTTGGAGGCGGTTAGGATCACCTGAGACGAACACGGAAGATGTGGTTTCGCAAGACGTCGTGACAGGAAGACGCGATGACGCGGAGAGTATTTCATCTTTATTCCCTGTGTCTTTGCGTTCCCGTGTTTGTGTGTTCTCTGTTTCGCCTAGTTCGACTACATATTCAAGTAGAATTTGTTTTGCTTCTGCTTCTAGACGTACGCTATTTATAACTGTTGCAGTTAAGCTAACTAAGTTGACTGGACAAATATTAAGACTAAGCTTGCCTCGCATAATCCGCGAGACATCTAAGATATCTTCTATAAGTTGAGCTTGCAAACCAGCATTGCGTTCAATAGTTTCTACTGCACGGGCGATCGCTTCTTCATTTAATTTTCGCTGACGTAATAATCTAGACCAACCCAATATAGATGTTAAAGGTGTGCGGAGTTCATGAGAGAGAGTCGCTAAAAATTCATCTTTGAGGCGATTTGCTGTTTCAGCTTCTTGGCGTGCTGTTTGTTCGCGGATGAGTTTGATGTGTTCTTCTTCGGCTTTTTTGCGCTCTGTGATATCTTCTGATGTGCCGGTAAAACCAATCACGTTGGCTTCTTCCGAAAGCATTGGGGATGAGGACACATTAACCCAACGCTCAATTCCATCTGGAGTGATGATGCGAAACTCACCTTTGTATTCTCTACCTTCAGCAGCAGCAGTATACCAATTTGCCACTACTGATTGTTGGTCTTCATGATGAATTGTGGTGATCCAGCCTTCATCTAAACTTTGCTCTGGCGTCAAGCCAAAAATCGCATGGTAGCGGGGATTCGCATAAGTGCATTTACCATGTTGATCAGTTAAAAAAATGCCTACGGGTGAACAAGCACTCAAAGAGCGAAACATTTCTTCGCGTTTTTTGAGTTCAGCATTCATTGCAGCTAGTTGTGTGGCTTGTCGCTTCACTTCAGCGCTTTTTTGGAACAAATCAATAAACGCCGCTACCTTAGATTTCAATATCTCCGGTTCTATGGGCTTAAAAAGATAATCTACTGCACCCAGAGAATATCCTCTAAATACCATGTTGTCACTGGTGTTGAATGCGGTGACAAAGATGATTGGTGTGTGGCGCGATCGCTCTCGTTGTCGAATTAGAGCTGCTGTCTCGAACCCGTCCATATCTGGCATTTGCACATCCAACAAAATCACAGCAAAATCCTGATTTAAAAGATTTCGCAAGGCTTCTGCGCCTGATGTAGCCCTTACCAAGTTATGATCAAGGCTGTCTAATATTGCCTCTAGGGCTAGCAAATTCTCTGGATGATCATCTACCAACAGAACATTAACTTTAGGCTCAAATGACATTTCAAATATACACTTTTAGAAATAGAACAAGCCGTTTTGACGTCTTCCTATTGACTGTGACGCTAAAGCTAGCTGAATTCCCACTATCTTAAGTTATAATTTTGGTTTTCTTGGGATTGGGGATTGGGAAACGGGGATCGGGGATTATAGAATTTATATATTGCAAATTTTTACTAAGAAAGCAGGAATCTCTAGTAATGATAAGACTTTATCTGCGACTCCGAGTGCGATCGCAGCAGCAGGCATAACTGAGCAATGAGCGCTCTCAGGTTCTTGGACTATAGTGATTCCGCCTCGTGCTTGAATTTTTGCCAGTCCTTGAACACCATCTTGATTGGCTCCTGTTAACAACATACCAATAAGTTTTTGATTATAAGCTTCTGCCGCAGTTTCAAATAGTACATCAATTGATGGTCGTGCGTAAGTTACAGGAGCATCGGTAGATAAGGAAAAATAAGGTTGAGAAACTGTTAGACTTTTGCTTTCTACCAGTAAGTGATAATCTGCTGGAGCTAAATATACCTGTCCAGCTAAAATATCTTCTTTATCTTCTGCCTCTTTAATAACTAAATTACTATAATTTTGTAATAGTAATCTTAATGTATCATCGGAAGACTTATGACGATGTTGAACAACGGCTATTGGTATAGGAAAAGTCTCTGGCAAACCAGACAAAATGACTTGTAAAGCTTCTAAACCACCCAAAGATGTACCGATCACTATGAGTTTGTATGTCATAACTTTTCATTCATTTCATGTGTTAGTGGTTGGTGGTTAGTGGTTGGGGATTGATTTTCCAAGCAACAAACAACAAGCAACAAACAAGAAACAACAAAATCTAGTACAGCACGACGTAAATAAACATACTATTTAAAATGACGCAAAAGCCCGGAATACAATTCTTTTGAATGCGTGAATGCGTGAGTTTTGACTTCCAAGGAACTGGTACTAGCTCAATCTTCGGTAAATTTTTTCAGTATTGATTAATTGCTCATAATCTTGTTCATAAGGTGTAAATCTAATAGATTCTTGACGTCCTAATCCTAAAATTCCTAATCTAATTAAACTTTCATAAAAAAGTTTATGAACTCGGTGCTGAAGAAATTTATCAAAGTAAATTAATACATTACGACAAAAAATTACATGAAATTCATTAAAAGAATTATCAGTAGCTAAATTATGTAATGAAAAAATTATATTTTCTTTAAGTTCTGATGAGAAAATAGCATTTCCATAAGCTGCTGTATAGTATTCAGAAAAAGATTTATTACCACCAGATTGTATATAATTATGAGTATATTCTTTCATCATTGCTAATGGGAAAATACCCGATTTTGCTTTACGCAAAACCATTTCATTCATGTCAGTAGCATATAAACGCGAACGGTGATAAAGTCCTTCTTCTTTCAGCAAAATAGCCATAGAATATACTTCTTCACCAGTAGAACAACCAGCGTGCCAAATACGAATAAAAGGATAAGTTCTTAAGATTGGAATTACTTTATTTCTAACAGTCAAAAAAAAGCTTGGATCTCGGAACATTGCCGTAACATTGATCGATAGATTTAATAATAATCTTTCGAGACACTCTGGGTGGTGAAGAACTTGCTCTTGTAGTCCAGAGATAGTGGTTAAACCTTCAATTTTTACGGTATTCCAAATTCGCCGTTTGAGCGAAGCTAAGGCATAATTTCTGAAATCAAATCCATAATAACGATATATACCTTCTAATAACAATTGAATTTCTACATCTTCTAGTTCTTCCTTCTCCATATTCTTTTAGTTAATTTGATAATATCAATAAATATATGTTTGTTGGTAGTTGGTAGTTGGTTGACTATTGGCAATAGACCATTCAATACGGTTAGGTTAAGAATTTTTAGTTATAATTTTGGGTATGTACCAGACGCGATATATCACGTCTGGTACAGGATTTAAATGTCAATCTATTTGTCTTATACCATTTCCATATGAAGATGCATAGAAAGAACCCCACCGCCTTCGGCACCTCCCCTTGGTAAGGGGAGGTTGGGAAGGGTTAAAATAATGTGCAGCTTTACAGAGAATTGGTATTATCCAAACCGTATTGATTAATCATTGAACCATTAACCATTAACCATTGACTATATTTCACTTTATTATTTATAAACTGCAAGTATAAATTCCTGCATCTATCCACACATTTAAAATCAGAACTCACACCTCTGTCTGAGGAAAGAATCCTATCGGTACAACCAAACACGCAACAACGACAGCAATTGTTCAGTGTCAACAGGCTTGGTAATATAGTCAGATGCACCAGCTTCAATACATTTTTCACGATCGCCTTGCATAGCTTTGGCAGTTAGGGCAATAATTGGTAGAGATTTAAAATTCAGGTTAGCGCGGATGCGACGGGTAGTTTCGTAGCCATCCATTCCTGGCATCATTATATCCATCAAGATAGCATTAACATCGGGATTATTTTCTAAAACAGCAATACCATCACTTCCATTTTCAGCATATAAAACTTGCATTTGATAACGCTCAAGCAGACTAGTTAAAGCAAAAATATTGCGAACATCGTCATCTATAATTAAAACTTTTTTGTCTACTAGTAGGGTATCGGAAGTTTGTAATTGTTCGAGAATTTGGCGTTTAGGTGCGGGTAAATTAGCTTGGATACGGTGCAAGAATAAAGCAGTTTCATCTAAAAGACGTTCTGGCGATCGCACATCTTTGACAATTACTGTTTCTGCGATACGTTGCAGTTGTGTATCTTCGCTTCTCGTCAATTCCCTTGCTGTGTATACAATAATCGGTAATGCTTCACCGTTCGGTAGTTGTTTGATTTGTTCAATTAATTCAAAACCACTCATATCTGGTAGTCCTAAATCTAAGACTACGCAATCAAATTGTTCGTTGGCGATCGCAGATAATGCTTCACTACCAGTACTGACAGCAGTAGTCGCAACGTCACCGTTACCAATTAACGCTACAAGACTTTTACGTTGATTTTCATTATCTTCGACAATCAGCAAATTTTTGACTTGTCTTTCTACAAAACCTTTAATTTTAGTTAGTGATTTGTGTAGTGCTTCGCTGCTGATGGGTTTTTGCAAATAGGCGATCGCACCTTGTTGTAAACTGCGCTGTTTTCCTTCTTCGATAGTCATCACATGTACAGGAATGTGGCGAGTATTTCCATCATGTTTGAGGCGATCTAGTACCGTCCAACCATCGATTCCTGGTAAATGGATGTCTAACAAAATTGCTGTCGGTTGATATTCCTGTGCTAAGACTAAACCAGTATTACCACTATGAGCAAGGATTCCTTTAAAATCACATTGCCGTGCCATATCTAAAAGTATACGAGCAAACTTAGTGTCATCTTCCACAATTAACAGTGTGCGATCGCCCGGTTGGATGTTGTTTCTGTCGTCAATGACTAGAGTAGGGGAAGTGAGGGGAGTGTGGGGAGAGGAGGGAGTGGGGGAAGTGGGGGGAGCAATTTTTCTCCCTTGTCTCCCTTGTCCCTCTACTCTATTTACCTGGGGTAAATACAACGTAAATGTGCTACCTTCACCAGGTTGACTGACTAGTTTAATTTCTCCATCAAACAAACGAGTAATTTCTCGACTGATGGATAAACCTAAACCTGTACCACCAAATTTACGGCTGGTAGTACCATCTGCTTGTTGAAATGCTTCAAAAATGATTTTTTGTTTTTCGGGAGCGATACCGATACCTGTATCTTTGACTGCAAAACCAATAACTGTTTCAGCTTGATTTAATGTTTGACGATCAAAACTCCAGCCCTGTTTTGCTAAAAATATTTTTAAGCTAACTTCACCTTTTTCTGTGAATTTAAAAGCGTTAGCAAGTAGATTTTTGAGGATTTGTTGTAGCCGTTTGACATCTGTGTAAATTGTCGATGGTAATTCTGGCTCTAATTCAATTGTAAAATTCAGTCCTTTGTCAATTGCTACTTGTCTAAAAGTGCGTTCTAATGGTTCGCAGAAGTCGGGAAATGGTAGCTGAACCATATTAATAGACATGGTTCCTGATTCAATTTTGGCTAAGTCGAGAATGTCATTAATTAATGATAACAAATCGTTGCCTGAAGAGTAAATTGTTTCGCTATATTCAATTTGTTTATGACTGAGATTGCCTTCAACGTTATCTGCTAGCATTTTTGCTAGTATTAACAGGCTGTTAAGTGGTGTCCGCAATTCGTGGGACATATTTGCGAGAAACTCAGACTTATATTTAGAAGAAAGTTCTAATTGTTCGGCTTTTTCTTCTAATGACATTCTGGCGTGTTCGATTTCGTTATTTTTACGTTCTACTTCTTTGTTTTTGTTAGATAATAATTCGGCTTTTTCTTCTAATTCAGTATTAAGTTGTTGTAATTCTTCGTTGGATTCTTCTAATTCTTGTTGCTGCTGTTTCAGGATTTCTTCTGATGTTTGTAACTCTTGAGACTGTTGTTCTAAGCGTTGATTTTTCTGTGTAAGTTCTTGTTGCTGAAGTTGTAATTGTTGAGTTAATTGTTGAGATTCTTCTAGAAGTTCTTGAGTACGAATATCAGCACTAATAGCACTCAACACTACACCAAAAGTTGCACTAACTTGGTCTAAAAAAATGAGATGAATTTCACTAAATATTTGAAAAGAGGCTAATTCCATGACTGCGATTACCTCATCTTCAAACAATACAGGCAATACAATGATATTTAAGGGTTTAGCATCTCCTAAGCCAGAACTAATACGGATATAATCACTTGGTACATCTGTAAGTATAATTTTTTGTTTTTCTAAGGCGCATTGTCCCACCAATCCTTCACCGAAGCGGAATCTATTTGATAGGCTTTTACGCTCTTGGTATGCATAACTACTCAGTAGTTTTAGTAAGGGTTGCTCATTTTCAAAGTCCATCAAGTAGAAAACACCCTGTTGTGCGCCTACCAGTGGTGCAAGTTCTGCAAGAATCATTCTCGCAACATTTTGTAAATTTCTTTGTCCTTGCAGCATCTGGCTAAATCTGGCAAGGTTAGACTTGAGCCAGTTTTGTTCATTATTTCTGAGATTTGTTTCGCGGAGATTGGCGATCATCTGATTAAATGCGTGTGTCAGTATTCCTATTTCATCCCTGCGTTTACTAACTGGTACACTTACAGACAAATCTCCCTCGGCTAATTTTTCTGTAGCTTGAGATATTTCTCCGAGTGGCTGAGAAATATTTTTAGTGAGATAAATACCAATTAAAGTTAATAATAAAAAAGCCAGAGGAATACCATAGATAATAGTATCAGTTGCTTCTTGAGCAGCAATTTCAGTCTTGTCAGTACGCTTTTTTAAAAGTCGCACTTCTTCGGCTTCCATCTCTGTGGCTATACGACGGATTCTATCTAATAAAACCCTACCATTGTCTTGCTGTATCTGTTGTCTAGCGGCATCAAATCCTTGATCCTCTCGTAAAGCAATTCTTTTTTGGACAATAGATTGACGTTCATCGATTGTTGCTTTTAAATTATCTAATCTATTTTGTTGTAGAGAATTATCTGATATCAAACTACGCAGATTTTTAATATTTTTATCAACATTTGGTAATGCATTATTATAAGACAACAAAGCGTTTTTATCCCCAGTAATTATGTAACCTCTTTGCCCTATTTCTATATCTTGAATATTAGTAATTAAATCATTTAATTCGCCGATAACTCTATAAGTGTGAGCTTGCCAACGAGAATTGTCAATTAAGTTGTTAGTAGTGCGGTATGAAATAAATCCGAGAGTTGCAAGAATTGATAAACCTAAAGCAAATCCTGCGCCAATTTTTGTCCCTATTTTGAAATTGTTATTTACCATTTGGAATTCATTGGATAAATCAAGTTATCACTGATATAGCCAGACACGCAATAGTGAAAGTAATTGTTCAATATCAACAGGCTTGGTAATATAGTCAGATGCACCAGCTTCAATACATTTTTCCCGATCGCCTTGCATAGCTTTAGCAGTCAGGGCAATAATTGGCAGAGATTTAAAATTCGGATTAGCGCGGATACGTCGGGTGGTTTCATAGCCATCCATTTCTGGCATCATCACATCCATTAAGACAACATTCATGTCAGGATGATTTTGTAAAACTTCTATGCCATCACTACCATTTTCCGCATACAAAATTTGCATTTGATAACGTTCTAGCATACTAGTTAGGGCAAAGATATTGCGAACATCGTCATCAATGATGAGAACTTTTTTACCTGCGAGTTGAAAGTCAGAGTTTTGTAATTGTTCGAGGATTTGACGTTTGGGTGCAGGTAAATCAGCTTGGACACGATGTAAGAATAAAGCAGTTTCATCTAAAAGACGTTCTGGCGATCGCACATCTTTAACAATAATTGTTTCTGCGATGCGTCGCAGTTGCACATCTTCAGTTCTAGTTAATTCTCTGGCAGTATAGACAATTATTGGTAATGCTTCGCCATTTGGGGATTGCTTGATTTGTTCGATTAATTCAAAACCATTCATATCTGGTAATCCTAAATCCAGAACTATGCAATCAAATTGCCCATTTTGGATGACTTGTAATGCTTCACTACCGTTACTGACAGCAGTAGTAGCAACATCACTATTACCAATTAACTCCACAATACTCAGGCGTTGATTTTCATCATCTTCTACAACTAGTAAATTTTTGACTCGCCTTTCTACAAAACCTTTGATTTTAGTGATTGCTTGGTGTAATGCTTCGCTGTTGATGGGTTTTTGTAAGTAAGCGATCGCACCTTGTTGCAAACTGCGCTGTTTTCCTTCTTCTGCTGACATCACATGTACAGGAATGTGACGGGTTTTGGCGTCATGTTTGAGGCGATCTAGTACCGCCCAACCATCCATTCCTGGTAGTCGAATATCCAGGATAATCGCAGAAGGTTGATATTCATTAGCTAATGCTAAACCCGTGTTGCCACCATGAGCAACAATACCCTTAAATTCATTTTGTCGCGCCATATCTAACAGAATTCGGGCAAACTTAATATCATCTTCCACTATTAATAGTGTGCGATCGCCCGGTTGCATATTGTCTCTGTCATCAATGATCGGCGAGGAGGAGAGGGGAGAGGGAGTGGGGGGAGTGTGGGGGGTGTGGGGAGTGGGGGGAGCAATTTTTCTCCCTTGTCCTTCTTGTCCTTCTTGTCCTTCTTGTCCCTCTCTACTCGGTTGGGGTAAATACAAGGTAAACGTACTACCTTCTCCAGGTTGACTAACTAGTTTAATTTCCCCATCAAACAAACGGGTAATTTCTCGACTGATGGATAAACCTAAGCCTGTACCGCCAAATTTGCGGCTGGTAGTACCGTCTGCTTGTTGGAATGCTTCAAAAATGATTTTTTGTTTTTCGGGAGCGATACCAACACCTGTATCTCTAACAGCAAAAGCGATGACTTTGTTTGCATGATTCAATATTTCTTGATCAGAACTCCATCCCTGTTTGGCTACAAATATTTGCAAACTAACTTCACCTCGATCTGTAAACTTAAAGGCGTTTGCTAATAGATTTTTCAGGATTTGTTGCAGCCGTTTGGCATCAGTGTAAATTGTCGGTGGTAGTTCTGGATCTAATTCAACTGTGAAATTTAGTCCTTTGTTTACTGCAATTTGCCTAAATGTGCGTTCTATCTGTTCGTGGAAATCCGATAAGCGAATCTGATCCATATCAATCGACATGGTTCCCGATTCGATTTTGGCTAAATCAAGAATGTCATTGATTAAGGACAACAAATCGTTACCAGCGGAGTAGATTGTGCGGCTATATTCGATTTGCTTGTTGTTGAGATTTCCTTCAACATTGTCTGCTAACAGCCTAGCCAAGATCAGCAAGCTGTTGAGTGGTGTCCGCAATTCATGGGACATGTTTGCGAGAAACTCAGATTTATATTTAGAAGATAGGGCGAGTTGTTCGGCTTTTTCTTCCAAAGATACTCTGGCTTGTTCAATTTCTTTATTTTTGCGTTCTACTTCTTTCTTTTGTACAGCTAGTAATTCTGCTTTTTCTTCGAGTTCGGCGTTGGTTTTTTGTAATTCTTCTTGTTGTTTCTTGAGTAAATCTTCAGATGCTTTTAGAGTTCGGGCTTGTTGTTCGAGGCGTTTGTTGGTTTCTCGTAGTTCATTTTGCTGACTTTGCAATTCCTCGGCTAAAGACTGGGATTGTTTGAGTAACTCTTCGGTACGCATACTAGCAGCGATGGTGTTCAACACGATCGCAATACTTTCGGTGAGTTGGTCAAAAAATGTCAGATGAATATCGCTAAAACGTTGGAAGGAAGCCAGTTCAATTACCGCCGTTACTTGTCCTTCAAATAGTACAGGTAGCACTACATCATTGAGTGGAGTTGCTTCACCCAAGCCAGAACTAATTTTGATATAGTCATGCGGTACTTCTGTGAGCAAAATTCGTTCTTTTTCTAAAGCGCATTGTCCAACTAAACCTTGACCCAAGTGGAAGCGGTTGGCTAGATGTTTGCGTTCCCGATAGGCGTAACTACTCAGTAACTTTAAGTACGAGTTATTATCTGTATTTTCCATAATGTAGAAGACGCCGTGGGCTGCTCCTACTAAAGGTGCTAACTCACTAAGTATTAGTTTTGATACAGTTTCGAGGTCACGCTGACCTTGCAACATCCGGGTAAACTTGGCAAGGTTGGTCTTTAACCAGTCTTGTTCGGTGTTTTTTTGCGTTGTTTCGCGCAGATTGGCGATCATCTGGTTGATGTTGTCTTTGAGGATCGCAACTTCACCTAATGCTTCCACAGAAATAGACCGAGTTAAATCACCTTTTGTCACCGCCGTTGCAACTTCTGCGATCGCTCGTAGCTGGGTAGTCAGTGTTGCAGCTAGTTCATTGACGTTATCAGTCAAATCTTTCCACGTACCAGCCGCGCCCGGTACTTTGGCTTGTCCGCCTAATTTCCCTTCAATACCGACTTCCCGCGCCACGGTCGTCACTTGGTTGGCAAAGGTCGCCAGGGTATCAATCATCTCATTGATTGTTTCTGCCAAAGCCTCAATTTCACCTTTGGCGTCTAACATCAGTTTCCGCTTTAAGTCACCGTTGGCAACAGCCGTCACAACTCTGGCAATTCCTCGCACCTGTGCCGTCAAGTTACTCGCCATCGAGTTTACATTATCAGTTAAATCTTTCCAAGTGCCACCCACACCTTTAACTTGCGCTTGACCACCGAGTTTGCCTTCGGTTCCCACTTCCCGCGCCACCCGTGTAACTTCTGATGCAAAGGAACTAAGTTGATCCACCATTATATTAATGGTGTTTTTCAAATCCAAAATTTCGCCCCTGACATCAACGGTGATTTTCTTGGAAAGGTCGCCATTTGCCACCGCCTTTGTGACTTCGGCAATATTTCGCACTTGCGCTGTCAGGTTGCCTGCCATCGAGTTTACATTGTCGGTTAAATCTTTCCAAGTGCCACCCACACCTTTAACATAGGCTTGGACACCGAGTTTTCCTTCGGTTCCTACTTCTCTGGCCACCCGTGTAACTTCTGATGCAAAAGAGTTGAGTTGATCCACCATTGTGTTAATGGTATTTTTCAACTCTAAAATTTCGCCTTTGACATCAACAGTAATTTTCTTGGAAAGATCACCGTTAGCAACAGCTGTGGTGACTTCAGCAATATTCCGCACCTGGGAAGTTAAGGAACCCGCCATTGAGTTGACGCTATCTGTTAAATCTTTCCAACTACCAGCCACACCTTTGACTTCTGCTTGGACAGCAAGTTTGCCTTCGGTTCCTACTTCTGTTGCAACTCGCGTAACTTCTGATACAAAAGAATTAAGTTGATCTACCATCGTGTTAATGGTATTTTTCAACTCTAAAATTTCGCCTTTGACATCAACAGTAATTTTCTTGGAAAGATCACCATTAGCAACAGCTGTTGTCACAGCAGCAATATTGCGGACTTGTGCTGTCAAGGAACCCGCCATAAAGTTAACGCTGTCTGTTAAATCTTTCCAAGTCCCCGCAACACCTTTAACGTCTGCTTGGACACCGAGTTTTCCTTCCGATCCTACTTCCCTCGCAACCCGCGTGACTTCCGATGCAAAAGAGTTGAGTTGATCCACCATTATATTGATGGTGTTCTTCAACTCGAAAATTTCCCCTTTCACCTGCACAGTAATTTTTTTGGAAAGATCACCATTAGCAACGGCTGTAGTCACTTCAGCAATATTACGGACTTGGGCTGTTAAATTTCCAGCCATCAAGTTGACGTTATCTGTTAAATCTTTCCAAGTACCAGCCACTCCCGGTACTTCTGCTTGGACGCCGAGTTTTCCTTCGGTTCCGACTTCCCTGGCGACCCGCGTCACTTCACTAGCGAACCCATTCAACTGACCCACCATTGTGTTGACCATTTGGGCAGTTTGGAGAAATTCTCCCTTGAGGGGTCTACCGTCCATCTCTGGTGCTATGGTTTGGGAAAGATCACCATTTGCCACTGCTCTGATCACACGCGCTGTTTCAGCAGTAGGCTGAATTAAGTCGGTAATTAGTGTATTAACAGAATTAACGCAGGTAGACCACGCACCGCGCATGTCGCCTAGAGTTGCTCGTTCGCTAATTTTGCCGTCTTTCCCAACAACATTACCAATTCGCTGTAGCTCTGCTGTTAGTAGCTCATTTTGCTCAATAATATCATTGAGTGTATCAGCAATCTTTCCTGCCATACCAGTTTGGTCGATAGGCATCCGTGCCGAAAAGTTGCCTTTTTTGACTGCTGACAGTGTTCTGAGCAGTTGTTTTAAATCTAAATTGTCGCTTTCTTTGGTTAACTGTTCAGTGGTCATACGGAAGTCTATAAAATAGATTATACGTTTTTCTCTGATTGCCTGCTACTAGTTTCAATTACACTTTGCTTATAAAAGATATACCAACCAAATAGTCAGGCTAGAGGAAACTTGGCTCTTAGTCAATTGGCTATGCAGACTTGGATGTATAGACTATAACGAAATTTCTAAAAATCGCAATCAATTAATAGATATAAATCTATCCAAGGTATGATTAATTTTTAGAAATTTAAAATTGGTCATTGGTTAACCTCTAACAGGATTTTGGATCTTATATCAAGTTCGGATAATTAGTTATACTTCCCACAGTCATTGCACCCCACCCCTTAATCCCCTCCCCGCAAGCGGGGCTGCGGTGTACACAGAAGTCTTATAAAGTTGCCTAGTAGCGTTTTGATCCCCCCTAACCCCCCTTAAAAAAGGGGGAACTAGAATCAAAGTCCCCCTTTTTAAGGGGGATTTAGGGGGATCAGAGGATTTATGTGTACACCGCAGGCGTGCGGGGAGGGGAGGTTTTGGCTTTAGACAAAATTGGGGTGGGGTTCAAAGGGAATTATAAGTAATCAAGCGAATCTAATTTTAGATTTTAAATTGATGAGGCACAGACAGGTAAAAGATTATGTCCCCACATTGAGTGCTGTTAAAGTTGTGGTATCTGGGGAAGAAGTTATAGTTTTTGAGTTCGCCGAAATAGTTTTTGGGTTCGCCGAAATGGTTTTTGGGTTCGCCGAAATAGTTTTTGGGTTCGCCGAAAT
>NZ_JCACKS010000002.1:0-24279 GCF_059505505.1 Pelatocladus sp.
TTATCAGTTATCAGTTATCAGTTATCAGTTATCAGTTATCAGTTATCAGTTATCAAATTAAACTGTTAACTGATTCATGTCTCATACCCCATACCCAATCCCCGATTCCCGATCCCTTATCCCCGATCCCCGATTCCTAACTTTTCACTGAAACAAAATGTAACATTTTTGATACAAATCACCATGTAAAACATTAAAGGGCATTGTCAAATATTTAGTAAATTTGAGACAGTGTTCCCTAGCTTGAATAAACATGCAAATTAATGACCTCCTGCTAAGTGAACCATCTATTGAGGCGGCAATTGAGCAAAATCCGCCGATTGTTGCACCGGAAACTTTACTGGTAGATGTCATTGCTTTAATGAACCAATCACGCTCTAACAGTAAACTTTCTGTAGATTCACCATCAATTGACTTCAGCAAATATCCAAGACACTCCAGCTGTGTTTTAGTGGTGCAGGCAAAAGAATTAATAGGGATTTTAACTGAAAGGGACATCGTTCGGTTAACAGCTGGTGGTATTAATTTTCAAGAAGTAACAATTGGTGAAGTGATGACAAAGCCGGTGATTACCTTATCACAGGCTGAGTTTAGTGATATTTTCGGAGCGTTATTTCTATTTCGACGCTATCGAATTCGTCACTTGCCAATTTTAGGTACTAATAGAGAAATCATTGGTGTCGTCTCACCTAAGAGTATTCGTAGTGTTTTAACACCCGCTCATCTACTGAAAGTCATACGTGTGGCTGATGTCATGAATACTCAAGTTATCCGTACCCCGAAAATTGTGTCAGTGCTGACTTTAGCTCAAATCATGGCTGAGTATCGAGTCAGTTGTGTAGTAATTAGCGAAGAAGAACCACAACCAGATTTAGGATGCTTTATTCACAAACCCTTGGGGATTGTCACTGAGCGAGATATTGTCAAATTTCAAGCAATGCAATTAAATTTGGCTGCATTACAGGCGGAAACTGTGATGAGTACACCGCTATTTTTACTTAATCCAGAAGATTCTTTGTGGACTGCTCATCAAGAGATGCAAAGGCGACGGGTACGAAGATTAGTAATATCTTGGGATGGTGGTAGAGGATTGGGACTGGTGACTCAAAGTAGTTTACTGCGAATTGCTCGATCCCATCCGAATGCATGGAATTGTTAAGATATCGCAAAGGACGGTTGATAACTAACAAGATACTTCTCAGTAACCAGAAGGGTGTTGGAAATCACCAACCACTTTGTTTATTTCTTGAGCGATCGCCAGCAGTTCCATTTCTCGCCAGCGCTTTCCGACAATTTGCATTCCAATTGGTAGACCATTTTGAGTTTGTCCAATTGGAATGACTACAACCGGATGACCTGTAAGATTGAAGGGTACAAGGTAAGCACCAGATGCCATCTGATATGGGACTTTTCGACCTTCGATGTCAACTGCTTCTCCTTTCGCGCGATGGGTAAAAGCAGGTGTCATTGCTACAGGACAGAGCCATACATCCCATGATTCAAGTTCTTTGTCCATTTGAGCAATGAAGCGATCGCGTTCTGTCAATGCTGCAAAATAACCTTTTAACGTCGGGTTCAAGAATAGTGGTAAGGCAATCTTAGGAACATGACTAATTCTTCGTAAAGCAGGGTCGCCCTGGGTTGCTTCACGCCATAAAAACAGCATTTGTTTTTGTACATTTGCAAAGTTAATAGGTTGAGAGTACAGCAAATTGTAAGTACCAACTTTGTAGTAAATTTCCCAAGCTGTAACAAAATCAAATTTTGGATACCAAAATTCAACTTTAGTTCCAATGTCTATCAACCGCCTTGCAACTGTCTGCATAGCAGATTTGATTTCCGAAGCAACTGGATACAAAGGCAATTCATCAATCCAAGCAATGCGTAAATTTTGCAGGTTTTGCTCAATATAATTATCTAGCGGCACAGGTGGAATATCTGGTTGGCGTGGATCTGAACCTGCTATTAGTCGCAGACCAAGGCGCAAATCTTCTATAGAGCCAGCAATTACTCCAACTGTAAACATTTGGCGAATACAGCGTGGCATTTTCAGTACATCAGGAATATCGCCCACATGGCCCGTAGTTGGAACACGGCGATCAGTTGGTTTCAGTCCAAACACACCACAAAAGTGAGCAGGCTGACGAATAGAACCGCCATTATCAGAACAAATGTCCAACGGTGAAAAACCTGCTGCAATTGCCGTCGCACTGCCACTGGAAGTCCCACCTGGTGTATACTCTGGGTTCCAAGGATTATTAACACGAGGAAAGATTGCTTGGTAATCTCCACTAGGATCTGCTGTTGCCGTTGTTTTTCCTAAAATTATCGCCCCAGCTGCACGAACACGAGCAACTGCGGTGGCATCATGTAGAGAAATATAATGTGGAAATGGCTGATAGTCTGCAATTGTGGATAGTCCAGCCGTTTCCAAGTAGTCTTTGATAGTTACAGGAACGCCATGTAAAAGTCCCCAATTTTCTCCTTTTGCGATCGCTGCATCCGCTTTTTTTGCTTGTTCTCTTGCTCGTTCAGCATTGAGAATACAGATGGCATTCAAAGCAGCGTTATAGCAATCAATCTGAGCAAGATAAGCATCCACTACTTCTAGGGATGAAACAACGCGATCGCGAATCATTTGAGCAAGCTGATAGGCAGGCGTGAAGACTAGATCGCTCATATAAATTTTGGATTTTGGATTGATTGTGTCGCCACAATAAAATTAATTATATTCACTTTTAGTTAATTGTATTAACTAATTTAATTTTTCTATGGGTCGCCCTACAAAAGAAAACTCTCTAACCCGTAAAGATGTGATTGAAGCTGCGATCGCTTGTCTTGATCAAGAAGGAGAATCAGCCCTTGGTGTAAATCGGATTGCGCGGGAATTGGGCATCAAGCCACCCGCAATCTATAAGCATGTTGATGGTAATACAGGCTTGCGAAAAGCTGTAGTGATTGCCATTTGGCAGAGATTTTTTACCTATTACAAGCAACAAACCGCCGGATTGAGTGAACCTCGCACACTTCTGCAAGCAGGTGGACATGCAACTCGTAATTTTGCGCGATCGCATCCAGCGCTGTACAGGATAATGATGCAAGTGCAACTACAACCTACTGATGCAGAAGCAGCACCAATTATTCAAGAAGCGCTGGGTTTTTTCAGAATCGGTTTAGAATCCTACAACCTCACTGAGAATCAATTAATTGATGTTATGCGAATAGTGAATGCAGCAGTTTCCGGTTTTATTGCTGTCGAACAAGCAGGATTGCTCACACTCAACCGTTCCACTGATGCGAGTTTTGAAGTGATGCTTGATGCTCTATTTGTTGCGATCGAACACATCAGAGCAAGTTAACCTAGTAATTTTTGCTACTAGTTATCATACATAAACGAAGGACGACTCTCGCTGTCCTCAACAGGCCAATCATCGTTTTCACCGCCGATATAAACTTCATCAATGGTGACGTATTCTACACCGAGTTGTTGAAGAGCATTGATGAGAATATCTAAAGCGATCGCATCTGAAGTTCCCAAATCAAACCAGCAACGTCCCCATTGACCCTGATACTCAAAGTCTCCCTTGTTGTGCATCAGTGCTAACAAACTTCTATCATACGCATCAGCGTCATAATTCATATAGCCCAGATCTAACCCTGTTTCCTGTACCTGGAGATTTTCAGCATTATATGCACCCAACTTACCCATGTAAAACCAGGAATCAAAAAGTTCTTCTACATATTCCTTTTCACGTTGTGAAGGTACAGTACTGAACTTCAGCCAAATCCATATATCAAAAGGGTCAAATTCACGAAACTGTATTTTCATTACTTAAACTTGCTTAACAGAACCTTACTCAAAACTACCAAACTAAATTATAGGTGATTGGTAAAGTTCTTTTTTATCTACTGCGCGATTATCCATCCACTAACGCAGGGGACGTTAAATAAGCTAAGGCGCATATAAATATCTGTCAATTAGTTCTTGATGGACTACTAGGAAAGAGAAAAGTTCGTAGTAAGGACTTTAGTCCTTAAATATCTAAGCGCTAAAGCGCTTACTACAAACCATCAAAATTCACAGCACAATCTACTACCTTTGAGCGCGAGCAATATCCTTTGCAGTTTTGCGGCGTTCGCGTTCAATTTGTTTTACCAAACTTGCTGGTAGTTGAGATTTTTTCGCCAGTGCTTGATCAAAATAGCTGACCGCCTCCTGTAAAAGTTGTTGATTTTTCTGTTTTCCAGCCATTCCTCGCAAAATTTGGGCTTTGAGGTAATACACTTCTGGATTATTTGATGTCCCCTTTAAAGCACGATTGGCATATTCCAGCGCTTGATTATACTGCTTTAAGTCTCGATATCCATAGGCAATACCCCGATCTGCCAAGTACTCAGGCCCAGCACTTTTGTCTAAGCGTTCAATTGCCTGTTGAGGATTAGCAAAGGGTAAATTTACAGCCAGCATCAAATCCATGTAGCCTTTGAGTAAATTTAGCTCTGGATCGTTGGCAGAAATTGCCTCTGCTTTATCTAAATATTTATAAACTTCCTGCAACTTGCTTAATGCTTGTGCCGCACCGTTGACTGTGCCTTGACGACGAACCTGTGCTGCTCCTTCTAAAAAATGACCGACAGCACTGTAAATGTTACCACGCAAGGGGTCACTAGCAATTAATTTTTGCCCAATTTCAAGAGTTTTTTGGCTATAGGTATCAAGCGCAGCCCAATCTTGATTTGTATATGCTAGAGATGCCCTCATTGCATAGGCTAAAGGTTCATTTGGTTCGCTGGATAATGCCTGTTGCAGGTAATTTTCTGCTGCTTTGTAGTCACCCTGTTGAAAAATAGCTTTGAAAGCTGCTTCAGTTTTATCACCTATATTACGTGCTTCTTTTGTCCGAAAAGGATCAGCAGCAATAGAAGGATTAACCCATGTATTAAGAACTAAAGTCGTTGCCAGACCGACTTGAATGAAGGTTTCAAGCCTACCAGATAAAATTGCTTGCACAGATGGAAACCATTTACTCATTGTTGTGTTTCCTTCAGAATTATTACTGTTAAGGTTGTTGTATATGTTACTTAAAGCTCAAAAAAATTAACAAAATAATTTTGAGTATTTCAGGTAAATCCTGGTATACAGTTTGACTGTGGTGATGTTAACGGGTTCCCATATTTTGTTTTAGCTGTTGTTCCAAAATAAGTTTGCCACAATAAAAACAGTTGTGAGTGAAGTTTGCTTGGCTGTTGCTTTTAAAATTTAAAGAAAAGCCGAATATCCTATAGCCGCTAAATATTTACCATGTAAACATGGCAAATGTCCTGTGAACTTTTTCAGGACTTGGCATATGCTCAGTGTGTATTTAATAAATAAGTCCTAACTTTCTTTGGTATTCTTAACAAATGCTCTATCTCAGAAACGTAGTTTACCACCCCACAGCTTGTCCGACAGCAATTCTCAAATCAATTCATCTAGACTTGGCATCCCAACAGTTGGGTTTGATTATTGGGCCAAGTGGTTCTGGAAAAAGTACGTTACTCGAAATTTTGTCCGGACTAGCTGAACCGACATCCGGTTCTGTGAGTTGGCACGAACAAACCCTGATTGCTGAAGAGTTACAGCAATTAGCAGGTTTAGTATTCCAGTTTCCCGAACGGCATTTTTGTGGTGGTACGATTTTAGAAGAATTACGCTTAGGACATCCAGAGTTAGGAACACAAAGAGTTAAAGAAGCTTTGCAAGAAGTCGGTTTAGAGCATTTATCCTTGGCGACATCACCCCAGGCTTTGAGTGGAGGCCAGCAGCGACGTTTAGCCCTCGCTGTCCAATTAATTCGTCAACCACGCTTATTATTACTCGATGAACCCACCGCCGGCTTAGATTGGTCAATGCGTCAGCAATTAGTCAATTTATTAGCAAAACTTAAAAAAGATTGGACATTGTTGGTAGTAACTCACGATGCTGGGGATATGTTAGCGATCGCTGACCGTTGCTGGAGTATCAATCATGGCGAACTCGAAGCAATCGACCCTTTGACACTCACAAACAAAGTTGACGAACCCCTTTCCGTGGCGTGATTGGGGATTTGGGGGGACAAGGGGGACATGGGAGCAGGGTGCAGGGAGCAGGGAAAGATGGAGAATAACCAATGCCCAATGCCCAATGACAAATGATAAATGACAAATGACAAATAACTAAATTCTTCTGAATTGCCTGGTAGTCACTATTGCTTCTCCATGATCTGGTATCCAGGCTATCCATTCGTCTTGAAAAATTGGACACAGCAGCAGTGCTTCATCAAAGCTGTAGGGATTGGGAAGTTCCAAGAGTCTCACCCAGGTATTAGCTTGAAAATTTTGCTGTTACGCTATGCAAATGGGGTTAGCAAGTCAGAACTGGAAACCAATGACGAGAAATTGTCTGCAATCCTCTACCAAATTACAATTATTGGTGAAGCCACCAAAAGGCTTTCTCAGTCGTTCCGTCAGCAACATCAAGAAATTCCCTGGCGACAAATGGCAGGAATGCCAGATGTGATAGTCCATGAATACGATCAGCTTGATTTTGATCTGATATGGGATGTTGTTGAAAATAAATTGCCAGAACTTTTGAACTTGATTGATTCTTTACTGTAAAGGTGTTTGGCACCAAGCCATGACTGGGCAAACTATCCCAGTGGCTCAACTTTGGGAAGGTCTTGAAGATGGTTGATCAGCCTTTTATTCAACTTAAGCCTTGGGGGTAAAACTGACATGATTGCTCAACCTGAGACAAAGCACTACACCATTGATGAATATCTAGAACTCGAAATCACCTCAGAAACACGTAGCGAATATTGCAATGGAGAAATCATTCCCATGACGGGTGGAACCCCAGACCATAATGATATTGCCAGCAATCTTGTGGCTATCCTTAAAGCAGCATTGCGGGGAAATCCCTACCGTGTATTTATCCTGGATCAGCGACTTTGGATTCCCGATGCAAATCTATATACCTATCCCGATGTGATGGTTCTAGCCAAACCCTTAGAACTTCAAACTGGACGCAAAGATACCGTGGTTAATCCCTACTTTATCGCTGAAGTGTTGTCTAAGTCCACCCAAAACTATGACCGTGGAGAGAAATTTGTTGCCTATCGTACAATTCCCAACTTCCAAGAATATTTGCTGATCGATCAATACCGTATACACGTCGAGCATCATGTTAAAACAGGCGCTCATCAGTGGTTATTTTCAGAATACGACGACCCAGCTGTTACTCTTTCTTTGAGTACCTTTGAGCTTCAAATTCAAATTGCAGAACTTTACGAAAATATCGACTTTTCCAACGTTTGAGTAGAAGGGCGATTGAGACTGATGAAGCGATCGCAATCACTTGGATAAATCAACAGCTTAAAGCATTAAATGAAGCTGAGGTGTTGAAATAACAGATCAAAGAAATTCGCTTTAGCGATCATGCTCAATTAAAAATGGAGGTTTTAGCGAGTCATGAAATAAGCATCGATCCGAACTTTGTAATAGAGACAGTGCGATCGCCAGACAAGCTGGAAATTGCTGAAGTGGATCAACTGATTGCACAAAAACGTTTAGACGAAAATTTAGTGCTTCGAGTCGTTTACCGAGAATTCAATGCTTTCCTTTTGATCGTCACCCTTTATCCTGGCAGGAAGTCTAGATATGAAAAAGATTAGCTATAGCAAAGATGTTGATGCTCTATTAATTGAAATTTCAAATGAGCCTATTGCTTATGCTGAAGACGAAGGACAAGTGATTTTGCATTATTCTCAAGATGCCAAGCTAGTTCTAGTTGAAATACTAGACTTTCGACGCTTTATGTCCAATGAAACTGTGACTGCATTGTTAGCCTCCTGAGAAAATTGCAAAGATAGGAGTATAACGGGCGATTGTCTTACAGTGATTGACATGATTATACAGGCTGAAGCCAAGAAAATTTATACACCCGAAGAGTATCTCGATTTTGAGGTGAATTCAGATATTCGGCATGAGTATATTAATGGACAAATTATCCCTATGACTGGCGGGACTCCCGAACATAATGAAATTGCTAGTATTCTTAATGCTGCTTTAAGAGTTAGTTTGAAAGGGAAACCGTACAGTATTTTTGTAGCAGATCAACGACTTTGGATTCCCGATCGCAAGCTTTATACTTACCCAGATGTTATGGTTGTCCCCCGCCCACTCGAACGACAACAGGGACGAACTGATACAATTACTAACCCGGTGATGATCGCCGAAGTGCTTTCAAAATCAACCAAAAGCTACGATAGGGATGAAAAATTTTCAGCGTATCGTACCATTCCCACATTTCAAGAATATTTATTGATTGATCAATATACTGTTCATGTTGAGCAATACTCCAAAACAGACTCCCACAAATGGATCTTTACTGAATATGACGATCCAGAATCGTATATTTCACTCTCATCGATTCCCTTTGAAATTCGTTTAGCAGATATCTATGAAAATGTTGAATTTGAGACATAGTGGAAATTGCTAAAACTTGAAATATGTTGCAACCTGGATGGGGCAGTGTATGCTGGGCTGTACACTGGCTACTAGATTGAGATTCGTGGGTTTAAATAATGTCAACTACTTCTATTCCCTCACTGCGTGACCAACAACATCCCCTGATTCGTCAACTTGCTGATAGTATTGAAGCAGCTTGGCATAAACACCTAGACCTTTCGCCCTACCATTTACCTGCGGAGTTGGGGTATGTGGAAGGTAGACTAGAGGGCGAAAAATTGATCATTGAAAATCGCTGTTATCAAACGCCTCAGTTTCGTAAAATGCATCTAGAATTGGCTATAGTGGGAAACATGCTGGATATTCTGCATTGTGTGATGTTTCCTCGACCAGAATATGACTTGCCAATGTTTGGTTGTGACTTGGTTGGTGGTAGGGGTCAAATTAGTGCAGCGATCGCTGATCTTTCACCTGTTAACTCTGAGCATTCTTTGAGTGAAGCTTATACTTCTGCACTCGTGGCGCTACCAGTACCAGATTTTTCCCAACCGCGTGATTTACCAGAATGGGGAGATATCTTTTCTGAGTTTTGTATGTTTGTGCGTCCGAGTTCCACTGAAGAAGAAACAATGTTTCTCAAATGTGTGGAAGGATTTTTAGACATTCATTGTCAAAATGCGATCGCATCTAACCAAGTTTCATCCGATAAGGTGATGCAAATTATTGCAGGACAACATAATTACTGTACCAAACAACAGCAAAACGATAAAACTCGTCGTGTACTAGAAAAAGCTTTTGGTTCAGAATGGGCAGATAATTATATGACTACTGTTTTATTTGACCTACCAAATTAATTATTTTTTTGTTATTAGTTGGTTGGTGGTTGGTAGTTGGTTATTTGTGATTAATGTTTTTCCATTAAGTAGGTAAGTGTAATTAAAGATAAAATAAAACCTCACCCTGCCTCCGGCTTCCCTGTCCTTAGTAAGGAGAGGGATTGAGGGTGAGGTTTTATATTTAATTTGACCCACTTACTTAGCAATTACTAATTACCAATTGCCTATCATCTGTTAGGTTTGTTACGTTTCACAAAAACTTATTGATGTAGAATTTATTCAAAGCGAATAAAATGGAGTAAAATAACTGTAATAGCGCCTATAAACTCCACTGCATCTCTTCAAATAACCAGGTGTATCTAGTAGTAACAATTTTAGTTTTTCAATTTTACAAAACCTTCACCTAACTATCTATTAAATAAGTGGCTTGTAATTGATAGTTAGTGTCTGGTTGTTAATACCTCCGAACAACAACAAACAACTAACGATTGCATGAGTGAAATATGTAAAGAAAATCATTTCATGTAACACAGGATAAATTAGCGAAATGCTTTGTTCCTACAAGCGCCATTGTGAAAAACATTGGCGTTGAATTGTCTTGATAAGTAAAAATTGAATATGAAGAACAGCTTTAAATTTGTGTAATTTATGGTTAGTATTTTGCTGTTTCTCAAAAACTATTTCTAATTCATACAACTATGCTTAATTCGCTACTTTTTACTTTCTTTAGTATTAGCAAAATTTAAAGATAAGGGTAATTTACAATGACGCGGATGACAGAGGAATCAGCATTTAGAGAACAACCTCAACTTTGGTGGGCGATCGCGATCGCTCTACCAGTTACAGTTGCGGCTGGAGTGCTGACTATGGCGAAAATGGATCAGGTGAAACAAACTGAACCTATAGCGAGCGCACCAATTGTCACCACTGTTCATGCTGTGGGACGTATACAACCGCTAGGAGACGTGATCAGACTTTCTGCTCCCGCAGGAATCCAGGGGACTTCGCGAGTTGAACAACTTTTTGTAAAAGAAGGAGAACGTGTTAGAAAAGGTCAAGTAGTTGCGATTTTGGATAGCTTTGGTAATAACAAAGCTGTATTGGAAGAAGCCAGAGCTAGAGTCCAAGAAGCCCGTGCTAACTTGGAACAAATCAGAGCGACTTTACCAAAAGACATCGAAGCTCAAAGAGCAGTTATCGCTCGCTTAAACGCTCAGTTGCGTGGCGAAAGCATCGCTCAACGAGCCTTAATTAACCGTATAGAAGCAGAATTAGCGGGACAAAGAGATGTCTTTGGAGCAAGTATTGCACGTGTTAAAGCCCAACAACGTAACGCCCAAGTCGATGCTCAACGTTATGAGATGTTATACACAGAAGGCGCAATTTCTCAGCAAGAGCGTGACAATAGACGCTTGAGTGCAGTCACATTTGGTGAGCAACTAACTGAAACCCAAGCTACACGTAGACAAACCATTGCAACTTTGCAACAACAAATTGCAGAAGCGACAGTAAACAGAGATAAAACTATAGCAATTTTGCAACAACAAATTGATGAAGAAAGAGCCAGATTGCAAAGACTTTTGGATACTCGTCCGACTAATTTGCAAATAGTACAAGCTCAATATGTGAATGCGATCGCTAATCTTAGAAAAGCAGAAGCACAACTACGCTTAAGCTATGTTGAAGCACCCATGGTTGGAGAAGTTTTAAAAATTCATACTAGGGCTGGGGAAACAATGGGTGTAGATGGTATTGCTGAGATTGGAAAAACTGATCAAATGATAGTTGTTGCTGAAGTTTCCGAAGACACAATTGGTAAAGTACGTCTTGGTCAAGAAGCAACAATTAGTAGTGAAAATGGAGCTTTTAACGGTGAATTAAAAGGAACAGTTACCGAGATTGGTAGAAAAGTGGGTAAGAAAGATGTACTCAATACAGATCCAGCCGCAGATGTAGATGCAAGAGTAGTGGAAGTCAAAATAGCTTTATCTAGTGAAGATAGTGCTAAAGTTGCAGGTTTAACTTATGCCAAGGTAGTTGTGGGTATTGATCTTTAAATTATGAATTATTTCATATCTTGCAGCAACTTTTCATACCGCCAATAAATCTTGGAAATCTATTTCAATAATTTTTACATAAAATGCTTGGAGACAAACATAATGTTTGGCAGCAAAATACCTCTAGCTTGGTTACAACTAAAACGTGAAAGAACACGCCTAGCTGTAGCTTTGGCAGGAATTGCTTTTGCCGATATTTTGATGTTTATGCAACTCGGATTTCGGGATTCTCTGTACTATAGTAACGTTAGGTTTCATACTAGCTTACAGGGCGATATTGTTTTAATTAATCCTCAATCCAGTGCTTTATTGTCAATGAAGCCCTTTTCCCAGAGACGTTTATATAGAGCTTTGGATTTAAAAGCAGTACAATCAGTACATCCTATTTACTTAGACTATACTAGCTGGAAAAATCCGATAACAGGCATCCCCCGCAACTTGCTTGTTATTGGTTTTAACCCCGAATCTAACGTATTAAAATTAGAGGGTCTAGAAGAGAATTTAAACAAACTTAAAATACCAGATGTAGTTTTATATGATAAATCATCTCGACAAGAGTATGGGCCAATAGCTGCTAAATTTCAAGAAGGCAAATTAGTTACCGCAGAAGTGAGAAGACGGTTAATTAAGGTAGGAGGATTATTTACTTTAGGTGCTTCTTTTGGTGCAGATGGTAATTTGATTACCAGTGATGTCAATTTTTTGCGGATATTTTTGAATCGACAGCCAGGGTTAATTGATATTGGTGTAATTAGACTTAAGCCAGGTGCGAGTGCAGATGCGGTTGCTAAAGAATTAAGCAATTATTTACCATCAGATGTGAGGGTTTTAACGAAGCAAGAATATATTGATAAAGAAAGAAACTTCTGGGCAAGTAGTACAGCCATCGGCTTTATTTTTACTTTAGGAACAATCATGGGATTTATCGTTGGAACTGTGATTGTTTATCAAATCCTTTATACAGAAGTAGCAGATCATTTAGTCGAATATGCGACTCTCAAAGCTATTGGCTATGCACAAGAATACTTGCTGGTTGTAATTCTGCAAGAAGCTTTTATTTTGGCAGTTTTAGGATATGTACCAGGATTTGCTTTTTCTTTATTTCTTTATCAACAAGCTAGACTAGCAACTTTATTACCAGTTTATATGAGTGCTGCACGAGCAATTCAAGTATTGATTTTGACGATTGTCATGTGCTTTATTTCTGGTGCGATCGCAGTTAGGAAATTACGATATGCCGACCCAGCAGATATATTTTAATGGGTAATTGGTAATTGGTAATTGGGCATTGGGCATATTTAACAACCATTAACCACTAACTATTTACTATGACACAAGAACCTGTAATCTCTATCCAACACATCAATCATTATTATGGGAAAGGTGCGCTCAGAAGACAAATTTTATTTGACATCAATCTAGAAATTAATCCAGGTGAAATTGTATTGATGACTGGACCATCAGGGTCAGGTAAAACGACATTGCTAAGTTTAATTGGTGGTTTGCGTTCGGTGCAAGAAGGAAGCTTGAAGTTTTTAGGTAAAGAGTTATATCGAGCTAGTCAAACAAAATTAGTCAGTATCCGACGCAAGATTGGTTATATTTTTCAAGCCCATAATTTATTAGAATTCTTAACAGCCAGACAAAACGTACAAATGGCGGTAGAATTAGACAAATATATATCTCAAAAAGAAGCGATCGCTAAAGCTGAAACTATACTCAGAGCAGTTGGTTTAGGACAAAGAATTAACTACTATCCAGATAGTTTATCTGGAGGACAAAAACAAAGAATAGCGATCGCTCGTGCTTTGGTCAACAATCCAGCATTAATCTTAGCTGACGAACCCACAGCAGCCTTAGACAAGCAATCAGGACGTGACGTTGTGGAATTAATGCAGCGTCTTGCGAAAGAACAAGGGACATCTATTTTATTGGTGACTCACGATAACCGGATTTTAGACATAGCTGATCGCATCGTTGAAATGGAAGATGGTATTTTAGTGCGTCAATCTCAAGGTGCGGTGATCAAAGGTAAAGTTTATTAACAGGGAACTGTTAACAGGGTAGAATTTACTTTTTTAAAGTATTTGGTTGGCGACTAGTGCGGAAAGTCACATTCACCCCTTCATTGGATTGTTCTAGAACCAGTAAAGGCGTAGGTTTAGCCTTCTGATCCCAATGCATGTAAGCAACTCTACCTTGAATAGTAGGTTGCCAGTTATCCTCATCATCTACCGGACCAAGATAAGTTTCAATACAGTCGATAATCTGGCTAATTGTGGCAGAAGTTGCTTGTGTTGGTAACTTCATGAGGCGAATTTGAATGCGAAATAGCACTCGCTTAGTAATATTTGGTGCAGTACCAGTTTCATACTCAACATCAAAAATTTCATCGACTTGGCGTCCTGTACTGCTAGCTATTCCCACTACTCCTTGTTGAGCTTGGTTGGGTCGTAGTGCTTGAGAAATTTTATCTTTGACTTTGATTTTAATTTGATTGAGGATCGCAAAATGAAAAACCTCTTCTGACATTCGCATTCGCAGATAGTCTAGATTAAATTCCCGTGAGTTAATCAAATCAGGATTAGTTTCCATTTTACGAATCGTGTCCAAAGCGAGTTTAAACTTTTTGTCTAGTTCTCGCGTACGGAATTTTTCAAACTTGAGCTTTTTGTGTAGCTGATTCATTTTCATTTTGCTATAGACAATTAAAGCAATCACAACTAAGGCCAATCCTCCACAGCTAGCTACTAACAATGGCGCTATTTGCGGATCACTAGTAGGGATTGGTTGAGATACCTTTTGAGTTTTTGTCCCAGAGGATTGGGCAATAAACATAGAATTTGACATGATAAGCAAACATACTTGACTCTTGATGTCTAGGATGCCCAAATTCTTGATATCATTTTGCTGTATTGATGGTATTTTTTAGGGATTAGGGATAAGGAATAGGGGATCAGAGATCGGGCATTGAGCGTTGGGAATGAATCAGTTAACAGTTAACAGTGACTAGTTTAATTTGATCAGGACTTACGCAAGTGTCACAAAAATTTCAAAATTTTGCTTATTTTGAGGACTAAAGTCCTCACTACGAACTTAAAATAATATGCCAGTTGCGTAAGTCCTGTTGATCACTGATCACTGATAACTGATTAGTTGTCCCCCTTGTCCCCCTTGTCCCTCTTGTCCCTCTTGTCCCCCTTGTCCCCGCTCCCCTATGTCCAGATTCCTACCCTTATCTCAAATTTCATCAGGCGATCGCTTCAGTAATATTCGTCTAGTTGCTACAGATATGGATGGGACTTTGACTGTGAGTGGGAAGTTTACAAGTAAACTCCTGCAAGCTTTTGAGGATTTAGCATCTGCTGGGATAAAAGTGTTAATTGTTACCGGACGTAGTGCCGGATGGGTAAGTGGATTGGCAGCTTATTTACCTGTTGTCGGGGCGATCGCTGAAAATGGTGGTTTGTTCTATCCAAGCGATAGCGAAAAACCCATGGTCTTGACGCCTATTGCTGATTTAGTTAACCATCGTCAGCAATTAGCTGTGGCTTTTGAAAAATTACAAACCGAATTTCCCCATCTGCAAGAATCATCAGATAATCGTTTTCGTATTACTGACTGGACTTTTAGTGTTGCTGGATTAAGTGCAAACGAAATCCACACCTTAAACAATCTTTGTCAGCAAATGGGTTGGGGATTTACTTACAGCAGTGTCCAGTGTCATATCAAACCCTGGGGACAAGATAAATCAGTTGGGTTATTACAAGTGTTGCAGAAATACTTTCCCCAGTACGCACCCCAAGAAATTGTGACTATTGGTGATAGTCCCAATGATGAAAGCTTATTTGATGAACGTTGTTTTCCTGTTTCTGTGGGTGTCGCAAATGTTTTGGAATATACAGAACAATTGCAGTATCAGCCTGTTTATATCACCACTGCTGCGGAAGGCGAAGGATTTTGTGAATTTACACGATATTTGATTTCGCTTTAAATTCTTTTTTTTTATTGATGCGATCGCCCTAGACGAAAAATTCTTAACAGAACCGTATTGCGACAACTCTTGCGAAGTCGGGGATCTGAAGTCTTAATTTTTACAATCAATTTAGAATTGCTATAGTTAAATTTTAATTAAATATTTTTACTTTCAATTAAATAGTTTCTTATATGGTAGGTATATGTGTCAACAATTAATGATATTACCAAATTTAAAGTTAGGAGCAAAACTTAGCATTGAATATAACAGCTATTAGTTGAGTACCTATTTACTTCACGCCAGCGAAAAGACAAACATGAGCCTTTCCATTGCTGATTACAACTTCATCGAAGTTCTCTACGAAGACAATATTACTTGGGTTTATCGTGCTTTAAAAGAATCAGAGCAAACTTCGGTGATGATCAAAACACTCAAAAGTGAGTACCCAACTATAGAAGAACTTGCTCGATTAAGACACGAATATAAAATACTTCAATCTTTGGATATAGAAGGAATTGTGAAACCCTTAGCTTTAGAAAGCTATCACAATGGTCTGATATTGATTTTTTCAGACTTTGAGGGAGAGTCTTTAAAAAAGTTTATTAGCAAAAAAAAATTTAATATTAGCGATTTTTTGCGAATTGGTATTCAGTTGTCTTCAATTCTGGCTCAGTTACATCAAAATAATATTATTCATAAAAATATCAAAACTCATAATATTCTAATTAACCCGAAAACAGGTCAAGTCAAACTGATAGACTTTAGCATTTCATCGTGTCTGTCGCGAGAAAATTTCACGGTTATTAATCCTAGCTTAGTTATTCGCGAGGCGCTCTTTGAAGGAGTAAATACTCTTGCTTATATGTCACCAGAACAAACTGGTAGGATGAACCGTTCAATTGATTATCGAAGTGACTTTTATTCTTTAGGCATCACATTTTATGAAATATTAACAGGACAGTTGCCTTTTCAAGTTAGCGATCCTTTGGAACTAGTTCATTGTCATATTGCAAAAATTCCAGTTCCGCCTCACGAACTTAATGTAAATATTCCCCAGGCGGTTTCTGAGATTGTCATGAAATTATTAGCTAAAACTGCTGAGGAAAGATATCAAAATGCCTTGGGAATAAAAGCTGATTTAGAAGAATGTCTACGACAATTGCAAACAACTAACAAAATTGAAAATTTCATAATCGGTCAGCTTGATTTATACAGCCAATTTCTGATTCCACAAAAACTTTATGGTCGTGAAACAGAAGTTAATAAGCTGATGGGTGCCTTTGAGCGAGTTAGTTTAGGGGCAAGTGAAATGATGTTAGTAAGTGGATACTCAGGAATTGGCAAATCTTCCTTAGTTAATGAAGTTCATAAACCTATAGTACGACAACGGGGTTATTTTATTTCTGGTAAATTTGACCAATTTAAACGAAATATCCCTTATGCTTCCCTGATTCAAGCCTTTCAAGATTTGATGCGGCAGTTATTAACAGAAACTGCTGAAAAAATTGCTAATTGGAAAACAAAAATTTTAGAAGCTATTGGTACAAACGGTCAAATTATTATTGATGTTATTCCTGAAGTCGAACAAATTATTAATCCTCAGCCAGTAGTTCCTCAATTAGGTTTGACTGAATCACAAAATCGATTTAATCGAGTTTTTCAACAATTTATTCATGTATTTTGTCAACCGGAACATCCATTAGTGCTATTTTTGGATGACTTACAGTGGACAGATTTAGCTTCTCTCAAGTTAATTCAAATATTGCTCAGTGATCCAGATAGCAAATATTTATTACTAATTGGAGCTTATCGAGATAATGAAGTGAATCCGACGCATCCATTGATTTTGACTTTAGAGGAAATTAGAAAATCTGGTGCAGTTATCAACAATATTGTCCTTCAGCCTTTGGAAATTATTCATGTTAACCAATTAGTTAGTGATACCCTCCGCACTCAACAAAAAAAGTCACAGCCGCTAGCTGAGTTAGTCTTTAATAAGACTCAGGGAAATCCTTTTTTCTTGACTCAACTGCTGAAATCTCTTTACCAAGAAAACCTGTTGTTATTTAATTTCACTGAAGGTACTTGGCAGTGGGATATTAAACTGCTGCAAAATGTTGAGATCACTGATAATGTTGTTGAGTTGATGGTCAATCAGATTCAAAAGCTATCACCAACTACACAAAATATTTTAAAGTTAGCTGCTTGTATTGGGGATAAATTTACTTTAGACGTTCTGAGCATTGTTAACCAAAAACAGTTTTCTGAAACAGCAAAAGATTTATGGGAAGCTTTGCAAACAGGTCTAGTTTTGCCCTTAGATGAATCTTACAAAATACCTCTAGTTATCAATCATCAGCAAAATGAACAATTGACAGTTGCTTATAAATTTTTACACGACCGAGTGCAGCAAGCTTCTTATTCTCTGATTCCAGATTATCAGAAAAAAGAAACTCATCTGCGAATCGGTCAACTCCTGCTAAAAAATACAACGCTTGAAGAACGAACAGAAAATATTTTTGCTTTAGTTAATCAACTCAATTACGGAATTGAGTTACTGACCTCAGAGTCAGAAAAATATGAATTGGCTGAACTTAATTTAATAGCAGGACAGAAAGCAAAAGCAGCAACGGCGTATGAGTCTGCTATTCGTTATCTCAAAAAAGGTTTGGGGTTATTGGCAGCTTTTAGCTGGCATAATCAGTATAAATTAACACTAAAACTGTATGAGTCAGCAGTTGAAACAGCGTATCTCAATGGTGATTTTGAGCAGATGGAGAAATGGACAAAAATTGTCCTACAACAAGCAAAAACCCCCATTGACAAAATGAAAGTCTATGAGGTAAAAATTCAAGCTTGTATGGCGCAAGTCAAGCAACTCGAAGCGATCAAGATTGGATTACAAGCGCTAGAACTACTAGGGGTAAATTTACCAGAGTCACCTAGTTCTTCACAGATTCAGCAAACTCTGAGCCAAACAGCAACAAATTTGGCTGGGAAAAATATAGAAGACTTAATTGATCTCCCATTAATGATGGAGGTAGATAAGCTAGCAGCCATACGTATGCTAACAAGTATGGGTTCTCCTACTTATCAATCTGCACCTGCATTATTTCCGTTAGTTATATGCGAACAGGTAAATTTATCTATTAAAAATGGGAATTCGCCCTTCTCTGCTTATGGCTATGTTTGTTACGGTGTGATTTTAAACGGTATAGTTGAGGATATTGAATCGGCTTATAAATTTGGTCAGTTGGCATTAAGTGTAGTGGAACGCTTCAGTGCTTTAGAACTTAAGACAAGTGTATTTTTTGTCGCAGGAGCATGTACGATTCATGGCAAAGTTCATGCTAGAGAAACTTTGCCACTTTTACAGGATGGTTACGCTAGTGGATTGGAAAACGGACATTTTGAATATGGTGGCTATGCTGCTATGCAGAAATGTCAATATTCATATTATATTGGTCAGGAACTGCCAAAACTTGAACGAGAAATGGCAACAGCTAGTATTGCTCTTGCTCAACTCAAGCAAGAAAACGCTTTAAACTGGAATAAAATCTTTCAACAATCAGTTCTTAACTTAGTTGAACCTTGCGAAAATTGCTGTTTTTTGCTAGGTGAAATATACAACGAGGAGAAAGCATTACCGCTTCTTGAGGAAGCTAATGATAGAACTGGACTCCACTACTTTTATCTCAACAAACTTATCCTTTGTTATTTATTTGGAGAGTATGAGCGAGCATCAGAAAATGCAGTTCAAGCCGAGCAGTATTTAGATGGAGTAAAAGCATTTCTTGCTGTGCCAGTTTTTCATTTCTACGATTCTCTGGTACAACTTGCAATATATTTATCAGCCTCAGAATTACACAAAAAATATATCTTAAATAGTATAATTATTAATCAGCAGAAAATGCGAAAATGGGCAGATCATGCCCCGATGAATTTTCAGCATAAATATAACTTAGTAGAGGCGGAGAAAGCGCGGGTATTAGGGCAATATTGGCAAGCAATGGAATTTTATGATCGAGCCATTACTGGTGCTAAGGAGCAGGGATACATCCAAGAAGAAGCACTAGCAAACGAACTTGCAGCCAAGTTTTATTTTGAAAGTGGCAGAGAAAAGGTAGCTCAAACTTATCTAACTGATGCTTACTATGGATATATTCATTGGGGAGCAACAGCAAAAATTAGAGATTTAGAAGCAATATATCCTCAAATTCTTTCACGAATCTCGGAGCGAAAAACCCAAAGTTTAGAAACGACAACTACAGATATTAGTGGAGATTTTGATTTAGCCGCAGTTACAAAAGCCTCACAAGCTCTTTCTGGCGAAATTATGCTAGACAAATTGCTGTCTAAATTAATGCATATTTTGATGGAAAATGCTGGTGCAGAAACCGGATTTTTAATCCTAGAAAAAGCAGGAAGTTTACTGATAGAAGCTTCAGGAGACTTTAGTGAAGATGAAATAATTGTACGGCAATCGACACCTGTACTTTCTTGTCAAGAACTACCAATATCTGTCATAAATTACGTCCATCGAACCCAAAAAGATGTCGTATTAAATGATGCGGCAATTGAGGGAATTTTTACACCCGATAGTTATATTATTAACCATAAACCAAAATCTGTATTGTGTACGTCAATTGTCAATCAAGGTAAACTGATTGGAATTTTGTACTTAGAAAATAACTTGATTGCTGGAGCATTTACGCCAGAAAGATTAAAAGTTTTGCAACTTTTATCTTCTCAAGCAGCAATCTCAATTGAAAATGCGCGTCTTTATAATGATTTAGAAGAATATAATCGGACGCTGGAAGCAAAAGTAGAAAAGCGAACACTAGAGTTACAAGCCAAAAACTTACAACTACAACAAGAAATTAGCGATCGCCAACGAGCAGAAGAAACCGCAGCTGACGCCAATCGTGCTAAAAGCGAATTTCTCGCTAATATGAGCCATGAACTTCGTACCCCACTAAACGGTATTTTAGGTTACGCTCAAATTTTCCAGAAGAGTAAAAATTTAACAGAACAACAAATAAAGGGTGTAAATATTATTTATCAATGTGGTGAACACTTACTCACATTAATTAACGATATTTTAGACGTCTCCAAAATTGAAGCTCGGAAAATGGAACTTTATCCCAAAGAACTTCATTTACCAGAATTATTGGAGAGTATAGTCCAAATGTGCAGCATTCGTGCTAATCAAAAAGGAATTAATTTAATTTACAAAGAATTAACCCCTTTACCAATCATTGTTCGATCTGATGAAAAACGGTTGCGTCAAATTTTGATTAATTTACTTAGCAATGCCATCAAATTTACAGAAAAAGGTAGTATAACTTTCCAAGTAGAGGTAATTAGTCAAGAGTCAGAGGATTTTAATCCAATAACAAATGACAAAATTCGATTTCAAGTTGAAGATACAGGAGTTGGCATTGCATCGGAGCAATTAGAAGACATATTTTTGCCATTCAAGCAAGTGGGTGAAGATAGTCGTAAGATAGAAGGAACAGGATTAGGATTGGCAATTAGCCGTCAACTAGTGCAGATGATGGGCGGTGAACTGAAGGTGAAGAGTACTTTAGGTAAAGGGAGTATTTTTTGGCTAGATTTAGATTTACCAGAGGCTAGTCAACTAAACCATGCTCAGAACGCCGATGAGCGCAATATTATTAGCTTTGTTGGTTCTAAACGCAAAGTTTTAGTTGTCGATGATAAAGAAGCAAATCGCTCTGTTTTAGTTAATTTATTACAGCCTTTGGGATTTGAAATTCTAGAAGCAACAAATGGCTTAGATGCTTTGCACAAAGCACAGGAATTTAAGCCAGATGTGATTTTTATGGACTTGGTGATGACTGTAATGGATGGCTTTGAAGCCACTCGTCGCTTGAGAAGTTTACCAGAACTGAAGGGAATAGTAATAATTGCCGTCTCAGCTAGCGTTTTTGAGTTTGATAAACAACAGAGTCGAGGAGTTGGTTGTAATGATTTTCTTGCCAAACCCATCCAAGTAGCAGAACTTTTAGAAAAATTACGCGTTCACTTGGGATTGGAATGGGTTTATGAAGAAGTCATCAATTGGCAATACCAAGAAGATATTAATCCAAAATTTAAAATCCAAAATTTAAAATTAATTGCTCCACCAGCACAAGAACTGGCTATTTTGCTAGATTTAGCAATGAGGGGTGATCTTAGAGGTATTACTCAAAAAGCCACAGAATTAGCGAAATTGGATCAACAATTAATTCCTTTTGCCAGCCATTTGCGTCAACTTGCCAAAGGTTTTAAAGGGAAAAAAATTCTAGAATTTCTCAAAAAATTTTAATAAAAAGAGGATTTATGAAAACTAATTTAAACCAAAAGGGTGTAATCCTAATTGTGGATGACACTCCCACCAACCTCGAAATACTATTTGATTTTTTAGGGGATTCTGGATTTACGGTTTTAGTTGCAGAAGATGGGGAAAGCGCGATCGCCAGAGCAGAATATGCTCCACCCGATCTGATCCTGTTAGATATAATCATGCCCGGAATGGACGGTTTTGAAACATGCCGTTGTCTCAAAGCAAATGAATCAACAAAAGACATTCCGATCATTTTTATGACTGCGCTTTCCGACACAGTTGATAAAGTCAAAGGCTTAAATCTAGGTGCAGTTGATTACATCACCAAACCACTTCAGCACGAAGAGGTTTTAGCACGGATCGAACTACATCTAAAGTTGCAGAACTTGACAAAAGCACTCCAAGAACAAAATCTGCATCTGGAAACAGAAATTTCCAAGCGTCTGCAAGTAGAGGAAGAACTGCGACACCATACAGCCGAATTAGCAGAATGGAAAAATCGCTGTGAAGCAGTCATTCAAGCAAGTGGTCAATTTATTTACGATTGGAACTCTGATACAGACGAGATTAGCTATGACGGTGACATAGAAAAGATATTAGGTTACTCTCACTCAGAAATGTCAGGTGGTTTAAACCGCTTTTTAGAGTTAATTCATCCTGAAGATCGAAATTTATTTAATCAAGAAGTAAACCGTGTACTCTCCACAAAAGAGCCATTTTATTTGGAATATCGTTTATGTCGAAAAAATGGTACTTGGATCACCGTTGAAGACAAAGGTTACTTCTTTTTAGATAGTAGGGGTAATCTGAATCGCATGGTTGGCTTTGTCGCTGATATTAGCGATCGCAAACAAGCAGAACAAAAAATCTGCGAACAAGCTGCTTTGCTTGACATCACAACAGATGCAATTCTCTTACGAGATTGGGACAATACCATTTGTTTTTGGAATCAAGGCGCTGAACATTTGTACGGATGGAAGACTCAAGAAGCGATCGGTAAAAATGCGAATCAGCTTTTGTATAAACCAGAAACTGTTTCTCAACTCCAAAATGTTCGTAAAACTTTAGTTGAATCTGATGCATGGCAAGGTGAATTGCATCAGATTACTAAAGAAGGAAAAGCAATTATTGTTGCTAGTCGTTGGACTTTGATGCGTGATCAAGATGGACAACCAAAATCAATTTTGACAGTTAACACCGACATTACAGAAAAAAAACTCCTCGAAAGTCAGTTTCTACGCGCCCAACGGTTAGAAAGCGTAGGGACACTGGCTGGTGGTATTGCCCACGATCTGAATAATATACTGACTCCAATTTTGACAGCAGCCCAACTGCTGCAACTCAAACAACCCAACATCGATGAACGCAGTCAGCAGATGTTTAAGACCATAGAATCTAATGCCAAACGTGGGGCAGCTTTAGTCAAGCAGGTGTTGCATTTTACTCGTGGTGTTGAAGGTAAGCGAACAATTGTGCAAGTTGGTCATTTGTGTTCGGAGATTAAACCGATTGTCGAAGAAACATTTCCCAAATCCATTGAATTTTCTACAAATATCCCACCAGATCTTTGGGCTGTGATTGGAGACGCCACCAACCTGCATCAGGTGATTATGAATCTAGTAGTCAACGCCCGTGATGCTATGCCCAACGGCGGGACTTTGAGTATCTCTGCGGAAAATATATTCATTGATGAACAATATGCCCGCATGAATATTGATGCTTGCGTTGGCCCCTATATTGCCATTACCGTTGCCGATACAGGCATTGGGATGCAAACAGAAATACTAGATAGAATGTTTGAGCCATTTTTCACAACAAAAGAGATTGGCAAAGGTACAGGCCTGGGTCTTTCCACCGTCAGAGGTATCATTAAAGGGCTTGGCGGTTTTGTGAATGTATTTAGCACAGTAGGCAGAGGAACTAAATTTAAAGTCTTCCTCCCAGCAGTCGAAGCAACAGCAACACCGCTATCAGAAGACTTAGAACTGCTCAAAGGTAACGGAGAATTAGTTTTAGTTGTAGATGACGAAGCGAGAATTCTCGAAACTACCAAAATCTCTTTAGAAACCTACAACTACCAGGTGATGATAGCTAAAGATGGCATTGAGGCGATCGCACTTTATGCCCAGTATCAAGATCAAATCAGCACTGTCTTAATGGATATGATGATGCCATCAATGGACGGTGTAACGACATCTCGCACTTTGCAAAAAATTGACCCCTTAGTCAAAATTATTGCCGTCAGTGGTTTAGCTGCTAACGAGAAATTAGCAGGAAACCCAGCAATCAAAGCATTTATCGCAAAACCATACACGACTAAAGAACTGTTGCAAACTTTACATAGGATTCTGTATCAAGAAGCAATGAGTGTAGGACTGAAAAAAATTGGAAACATGCTATGAGATGAGAGAGCATCCAAATGTTCAAATCCGCCTGCGATTGAAATCGCAGTAGAGACGCGAAATTTCGCGTCTCTAACACCAAGCGTATTGGGATCACTAACGAAAGATTAAAGTCAATTTTTGTAACTCCCCAGGTAGGACTGTAAGGATCATTCCATTGAGAGAAGAATTA
>NZ_JCACKS010000003.1:0-23547 GCF_059505505.1 Pelatocladus sp.
CTTTACAAAACTTTACAACGTGTCCCATTTTGCACGTATCCCGGCTGTACCCCAAATACAGATAATTTCTAGCAATACCCTGTGAAGAGAGGGATTTAAAGATTAGAGACTAGAGGTTAGAGAATTTAGTAGTTTACACTTTTGCTCTTCACTACTTTACATATTTGCTACTGATTAGTTATGCTAGACACTAACTACTAACAACTAACCAATGTACAGACATGTAATAGCACGTCTGTACATTCACTTAATAATCAACCACCAGCAAAAATCACTGCTAATCCTCATCAAGAGCAGGAAAAAATTCCTCAAATTGCCATAAATCATTTCTGTTCTTAAAAAACCAAATTCGAGTTGCTGGGGTTAATTTACTCCAAATAATTTCAGGAGAGACATGAGGAGATGCATATCGATATTCCTGACCGAGAGCTTTGAGGTTTTCTGTAACATCGTCAGGGATACCAAATTCTTTCCAATCAACTTTTCTATATATTCCAGACACACCTGTAGCAGGATCAAAAATTAATTGTGCAGCTCTAATTAAGTCCGCAAAGTGTACTGGCTTGAGTTTGTTGATTTCCTGAAGTTGAAGTGATTCGTTATTTTCGCGAGACATCGTTCCTGGAGTGGTCAATAGTAATTATTTGTGGGATTTACTTTGATGAGACTCCTACCCCGATGCCTCTAGTTTAGCGCATAGCAGCAAATGAGCGATCGCTTATCTCTAAGAACGCAGCTGTGCAAGCATTAGCGCTGGATTCCAATAAGCACGTGTTGTTTGAATTTTGCCAAAATTGTTAATTTCAAACACTGTTATTCCTGCAAATGTCACTGATTTGTCATTTTTAGTTATTCCTTGCATAGTCCACTTAACTGCTGCTTCATTACCTGCAATAAAAATATGCTCAGTTGTTGCTTCTAATTTCTTAAATACTGTTTTTAACTGGTTGATAAATACAGCAAAATTTTCATGAATTTTTGCAGGTGGTTCTCCAACTGGGTCATAACTAATAGCATCTTCTGCGAAATTTTCAATCAAGCCTTCAGCATTCATGGCAGAAATATTGGCAAAATAGTTAGCAATTAAAGTGGCGATCGCTTCTTGTGAAATCGTATTCATATTGGACTATAACGTTAAAATATTCACTAAATATAATAATTATTCGCAAATAAATAAACATTTATTTAGCAGCAATAAATGTTTGTAGTGTAAAATTACTAAAATCACAACTGTCATAATTGCGAATAGCGCGTAGTAGTAAACTGGGGTTAATCTTGATATATTTGATTACCATCGGCACTATTTTTAAAGCTTCTAATACAATGAAAACTCTCTATGATTTGTCCATCAGCAGAGTATCTTGTCCAAATGCCATACCAATCTCTATTGACATGATATCGACAAAAATTATCCCAATTTTGTAGTTGTGCTGCTGTGTTGTCTGTACTCATGAATTTTGTTGTGAGTGCTTTAATTACTCATTCTTCATTTTCAACTAGAACTGTAACCGCAGCGACAGCTATCAACATTTCGTCATTTTTATCATCGAGTTCAGGGATAGCTTTTCCTTGGACGACCATTCCCCCAAGCTCAACACTCAAGGATTTACGACCAAAAGGTAGTACTGCTAGTACCTCTTGTTGGCGAACTTGTTCGGGATAGGGTACTGCAACTTGCACTTCTACAATCATCTCATTGGGATGGCTCAAGCCTGCTACTTCCCAAACACCAGGTAAAGCATTGTTGGCGATCGCATTTCTCACAGCCCTGGCTGCTGCTACTGTTGGATCTTGTCCATGCTGATCTATCCCCATTCCCATTTCGATAATCAATCGTTTACGTGTCATAGTTCTATTCACACTTATAAGATTTACTTATCACATTTATTTACTATTGTTTTGTTAAGTCATGTTGACTATTTGTAACAAAGTGCTTTACATTTATATACATAAGTTAATTTTTATTAATTCTCTTATCTCCTCTCGACATTTGGATTCCTCATGGTTGCCTCGGTGTTTCACATCGGGGTTTTTTGTTTTAGTTAGTTAGACAAATTAATTACACACATTGTTTTTCTGTTCCCCGTTCCCCGTTCTCTGTTAACACCTACCTCTTCAAAAATCGTTGACGCAGACGAAAAACAAAAATATTGACTTCTGGTAACTTCATCCAAGCAGCGATCGCACCAAAAACACCTAAACCAACTAAGCCAGATATAATTAACTGCATTAATTGAATCAACAAACCATCTACACCTAAAAATTGCTGTAAAACTTGAAGAGTCGCAAAACTAGCTATACCAGCGACAATGCTACCAGCAGTCAAACCGAATATCGGTAAACACCATTCTTGTAAAGGTAAGCCATTCAGCCTCCGGTTAAGCAAGAAAAAGAGCATCAACACAGAACTGCAATTTACTCCCACAGTTGCCAATACTAAACCAGCAGCACCAAAAGATTTAATTAAAAGAAAATCTAACAAAGCATTCAGGAAAATATTTATCATGCTGATCCGAAAGGGTGTTGCACCGTCGCCCAAAGCATAAAACACCCGTACTAAGACATCACGCGCCAAATAGACAAACATCCCAATTCCATTCGCAATTAGCAAAGAAGCTACCAGTTGTGAGTCCGTACCTTTAAAAGCACCGCGTTCGTACACGACTCGCACAATTGGCACTGCTAAAGTGATCATTAATGCGCCTAAAGGCAGCATCGTAAAAGCAGAAAGTAACAATCCTTGACGAATGCGTAATTTTAGCTCATCCCAATGTTCAGGAGCAGCAAGTCGGGCAAACATTGGTAACAGGGGAACCAAAATCACATTAGAAATAATTCCCAAAGGTGTCTGTACAAGTAACCCAGCGTTAGACAAAGCAGCAGCAACCCCTGTAAAAGGAATCAAAGAAGCAAAAAACAAATCTGTGTACAGGTTAATTTGCAGCATTCCTGACGAAAAAGTTGCTGGTAGCATGATTCTCATCACATCACTGACTCCAGGCTGATGAAAATCAAATCGCAACCGGAATTTACCCATACCCGCTTTGGCTTGGGCGATGACTTGTACTATCCACTGTAAAAACGCACCTACCAAAACACTCCCTGCTAAAACCATTCCACCTAACATGGCATATTCAGGTGTGCTAATTTTACTACCAAGTTGCCAAGTGAGAACACCAAGACCAACAACAACCGTAACGCTAGAAAATAAAGGACTAATTGAAGGTAGCCAATATTGATTAGCAGCATTGAGAACGCCAAAACCGATACCTATTAGACCAGCTAAGACAGCCATCGGTGCCATAATTTGCAGTTGATTAATGGCGATCGCTCTGATTAATTCTTTTCCTGGTACTTTTAAACCAGGTGCAAATAGGTCTATAAAAGTAGGTGCAAAAATCACAAAGAAAATTGATGCGATTAACAGCACTCCACCTACTAACGTTGTAATAGTTTCTACTAGAGGTGCTGCTTCTTCTTTCTTACGTTTAGCTAAAACACTGACAACAGCACTGTAAAAAGGCCCGTTAATTCCCCCTAACAAAATCAGTAGAAAACCAGGAATCGTGTAGGCATAATTAAAAGCATCAGCCGCAGGTCCCAAACCAAAAGCAGCAGCAATCACTTGCTGACGAACTAACCCAAATACCTTACTAATTAAAGTCGCGGCGGCAATAATACCAGCAATTCCAGCCAAGGAACGAGAAACTTTTTGTTCTTCTGTCACACCCAGTACCCGACAATTATACAGATAGCCCTATCTCTTGAACATTTAACCGGAAATCTGGTGGTTTGTCAGGGCGATTTTGAAAAAATAGTAGAGACGTAGCATTGCTACGTCTCTACAAGGGTTATGGTAAAAAAATAGTGGTTATTTGCTAGATCCATTCACAAATAACCACTAACTAACGACTATGAATTTCATTTAATGAGCGATCGCTGGTTTAGCATCTAGCATGATCCATAAAAAGGCAAGAGCCAAAATCAACATCAACCCTAAAAAGCGCAGCAAAGTATTTTTCATAAAAATAGTCCTTTGTCCGCTGCTAGTCAGCTGATCAATTATTTTTATTGCATCGCTAGTCTTCGCCATTCTCTTGTTCCTCTACGTAGGTGTGAACTTCTGGGTTTTCTTCAAATAAAAGCTTTCGTGTGAGTTTAAATATTGAGGCGACCTGTAGTCAACAATTGATATCCCCCGACAAAACAAGCCATTGAAAGGCAAAACTGCCAGAGACTTGTAGGGTTGAGGATAGCGCGGCTACTGAGAAAAATGAGAACAATCCCTATTCCCAGTACCACCCAACCTAAAGCCTTCTCCTGACGGGGTAGGACAAATAACATAAGAATTCCAGAAGTCAGACAGAGTATAGAAGCATCAGCAGCTATACCACGCCACCAATAGGGATATACATTGGTGGTGAAGTAAATATTTTGACCGAGAAAGTAAACTCCGGCTAGCAGTAATGCTAAACCAATCAACTTGAATAAAAATCTCATTATTTAAATGGTGACTTGTACTAAGCCTATATTGCCCAAATAAAGGAATTGAGGCTTCAATAGTAGAAACTTTAGAACAACATATAAGCCAAAGTAATAGACATAGGCGTGAAAATGAATGTAGAGACGTAGCATTGCTACATCTCTACAAGGATTTCAGGCAAGCCCTAATTAATTTTTGGAGATGTCTAATGACTACTTCCAATCTTTCCCAATTCTAATAGTGAGATCAGATTCTAAGTCACCTGTTGCTGAGACTTCAATTGTTCCCAAACCCAAGATTTTTTGCAGTTGTTCTGCGGCTTGGCGATTACCTTTTTGGGCAATAATTTTAGTTTCACTATGCCCGTCAGTCCAATCTGAGATAGCATAAACTTTTTTAAAGCCTTTGCTCTTGAGAGAATTGATCACCTTGCTAGTTAGTTGGGGTTGATTGGAAGCATTTTGAATCGCAATTTTGAGGCTAGGCAGCGATCGCGTATCTGGTTTGAGACCACCTATATTTACTCCTGTATAATTATTGAGCAAGTCAACTTTTCCAGTTAGATTCAACCAATAACTATCAGGATCTGCACTTAAACGACTGAAAATACCTGGTAGCAAGGTCATCTGAAAATTATCCCGCTCCATGTTCAAAGAGAAGTTGACTAGTGCCATCATCTCTTCAACTTTCAGGTTAGTGTCAAAGTACTTACGCATAATGTGAACTAACTGTGGCAATCTAGGTAAAACCGTTGGACTAAACAAGCGTTCGCGTAAACCCATTAACAATGTTTGCTGTCGCTGTATTCTGTTGAGATCCCCCAGATTACTATCGCGGTAACGCACAAACTCTTCAGCCTGTTCACCGTTGAGAGTTTGCCAGCCACTGACTAAATTAATAGAAAACTTAGCAGCAGAGTCTTTGTATTGCATCGGTTCGGGAACAAACACCTCTACTCCGCCCAACTGATCCACCAACTGCCGTAACCCGCTAGTAGACATACGAATGTAGCGATCAATCGGTGCATTACTCAGAGTACGACTGACAACCCGCGCCGCCAACACCGGGCCCCCTTGGGCGTTAGCTTGGGATACCTTAGTCAATCCCTTTGATTCTGGGATCGCAATCATAGTATCTCTAGGAATCGACAGCACCCGTATGGTATTATTTTCTGGGTTTAGTCTCACCAACAACATCGTATCGCTGCTCGCAGCATAACTTTCTGGTGAACCATCAACACTACCCCGGACTGGTTCGATACCCATGATCAGTATATTCATTGGGCGTGTGAGCTTGTATTGAGAAATGTTGCTCCAAATCTCCCCTGGTAATGGTGTTTTTTCTACGTCTGGCCCGCCCATCCCTAATTCTTCATCCGTTCGATCTATGTCGCTCCAGAGCGGAGTCCAAAGCGCTAAAGTCGATACTAATAATCCTGAGAGTGTGAACCCTACAACTATTGTCAAAAACCAAAATAGCCACCGAGGCATTGCCAAACCCAACCTCTGATAAAGTTGGCTGGGTATGGAACCGACAGATTCTACAAACTCAGATGAGATATTCGTTTTTTGCTGTGGGTTTGCCTCATCAGTTGATTTTTGTCCTTGTTGAGATTTACCCTGATTTTTGATCTGTGCTACTTGTTTAACCACAAACTATCTCCCCACTCATCCACTCCCTAAACCTAATGTTAATCGAAGCAACAAATCTTGCCAGTGACGAACACCACAGTACACTTAGTAGTGTTATTAAGTAAGTTTCTATGACAACATGACTCAAGCATTGTTCCCAGTAATTCTTGCTGGTGGTAAAGGTGAGCGTTTTTGGCCCCTCAGTCGCCAAAATCGACCCAAACAATTTTTAAGCCTAGATGGCAGATCTAGAAGTCTCCTACAAGCAACGGCTGATCGACTGCTACCACTAGCTGGCGGTTGGGATCGCTTATTGGTCATTACTTCTAGTCAAATAGCTCAAGGAGTTAAAGAACAACTACCCGAACTGCCACAGGATAACTTGCTAGTCGAATCTCAGGGAAGGGACACAGCCGCCGCAGTCGCTTGGACAAGCTTGGAAATCAAAAAGCGTTACGGAGATGACGCTATTATCGGCTTTTTTCCTGCTGACCACTGGATTGCTAACCAAGAATCTTTTGCAAGTACAATCAACGCAGCAATTGAACTAGCAGCAAACACAGCAGCGATTGTCACGCTGGGGATCAAGCCCACCTTTCCATCAACTGGCTACGGTTACATAGAACAAGGCGAACAGATTGGTTGCTTTAATGACTTGCCAGCTTATCATGTGAACCGCTTTACTGAAAAGCCTGACCGTCAAACGGCAGAAAATTTTCTAGCTACGGGACGTTTTAGCTGGAATAGCGGGATGTTTATTTTTCGGGCGGGTGTTGTTCTCAAGGAACTACAAATCCACGCTCCAGAAATTATTGAACCGTTGATACAGCACGGTCCTGATATCTATCCCCAGTTACCTAAGAAGAGTATAGACTATGCTCTCATGGAAAAAACGAATTTGACACATGTCTTACCAGTAGATTTTGGCTGGGATGATTTAGGTGATTGGAATGCGATCGAACGTTTATTAAAAAAAGCAGATAACCCAAATGTGGAACTATGTACTCACGTAGGGTTAGATACACAGGGTGCTATTGTTTATGCTAGCAATGCAGATGATGTTATAGTCACGATTGGTCTAGAAGATGTAGTTATTGTACGCGATCGCAATGTGACTCTTGTTGTCAAAAAAGACCGTACTCAAGAAATTAAGCAAATCCTCAAAACTTTGCAAAGCGATCCCCGATTTACAGAATTGTTGTAATAGGTTTCCAACTCTCCCCACCCTATAGGGATGGGGAATTCTGCCGAATTAGTTAAATTGTAGTGCGATCGCCTTCACTGTAGATTAACCTCAACACGATATTGAAGTACCTCAAAACGATATTGAAGTACCTCAATAACAAACCATCAATCAATAACAAGCAATCGCCAACAAACAACTACTTCGCTTTCGCTTCTAAATTTTCCAGACGACTTCTGAGTTCTTGGTTTTGTTGTTTGAGTTGATCGAGTTCCTCGCGTAGTTGTTTAACTGCGCTGTCTGTACCAATACTTTTTTGCACTTTGGCAATTTCTTCTTCAGCGTAGCGACGTACCCGTCCGTCTGCTGTTTGATCGCTAAGAGATTGCAAGATACTGATAGCTTTGGGAGTTTCCGTATGTCCCAAGGCTGTCAAAACTGCTACTTGAGTTAAAAAGAATCTTTCTTTAGCAAGTTCTGCCAAATGGTCTAAGATTCGTTCTACATTAGCAGGAGTTTGACCAACAGAAACTGTACCTAATGCCCGAATTGCCGCCAAACGCAAGGGCTGAGGGACACCCGCTTTAGTGTATTCCAAAATTAGATTTAAGGCTGCTTCGGAAGTTTTGAGCTTGGCTAAACCAGCGATCGCCCCACTGCGTACCACTTCATTCCAACCAGCTTTTTCTTCTAAAACTGTTTTTAGCAGTTTCAAAACTTTTTCTTCTTTGGGTTTTTCTTCTAAACTAGCAGCTGCAATTGTCCCAACGGCGCGAGCTGCTGCTGCTTCTACATAATAGCTAGAATCTCCATCCTCAACTACTTCTTTGACAGCCTTATAGCTGGCGTGGGTTTTAATTTTCGCTAGTGCTTCTACTACAGCTCTACGCACGTATGAATTTTCATCTTTTAACCCTAGCAGTAAAGCATCAAAAGCTTGATCTAACTTGATTTCTGCTAATTGAGCAGCTACTTCTACGCGCACACCCCAAAAAGGATCTTTTTGCAGTGCTGTTTCTAGTGCTTTGAGGACTTCCAATCCTCCTTTTTTCGCCAAGGCTTCAGCTGCGTAAATACGTGAAGTTGAATTAGGATCAAATTCTAACTGTGCTTTTAATTCTGGTACTGGGTACTCCAAGGAAACTGTTTTCAAGAAATTATTGCCAACATCAAAGCTGATAAATAAGGGTTTCTCTTGCAGTGGAAAATAAAAAGTTTGTTCGCGTTCGTGAACCCGTACCTTGAAAATTTTTAACTCAGCAGGCGCACCATTTTCAGCATACCCAAAACCAATGGGAACTCGCAGGTCAAATAAATTACTATTACTGCCATTACGTTCAGATGCTGCTTGAGTTTGAGTAACTGTGATTTTAACCAAGTTAGCATCACCATCCCAGGAGTAAGCTACTTTAAAATCAGGGTGTCCACCACGGTAAACATACTGGTCAAACAAGAATAAAAGATTACGTCCACTTGCTTTTTCGATCGCCCGCAATAAATCTATTGTTTCTACGGTTTTATGGGCATTATCTTGGACAAATGTCTGCATCGCTTGCCAAAACATTTCATCGCCCAATTCCGTACGAATCATGTGATACACACAAGACCCTTTTTCATAAATATGGCGATCATAAAGTTCGATCGCTTCTCGGTAAACGTGTGTCACCATCGGGCGGCGATAGCGGCCACTATCTTCTGCTAGATAGCTGCGGGCTTCTCCCAAGCGGTAATAGGCTGCTTCATCTGCACCATATTCATGCTCTGTCCACATTACCTCAGAGTAAGAAGCCATACCCTCTTTTACCCAAGCATGAGACCAGTGCTTGATGACAACCAAGTCACCAAACCATTGATGTGCCAGTTCGTGGACTACTAAACTTTCTGTGTTGCGGTTATCTAATGCTGCTTTAGCATCCAGCAAACATCTATCTGTCAACAGTGTGGTGGAAGTGTTTTCCATACCACCAAAGATGAAATCATCAACGCAGACTTGAGCATACTTGGGGTAGGCGTAAGTATAGCCATATTTTTCGCTTAAAAACTCCATCATGCGCGGAGTTTTGCCCATACTACGTTTGGCGTATGCTTCTCGTCCTTTTTCTACATAATAAGTGACAGGTTTACCATTCCACTCATCGCGAATTTCCGCAAAATCACCTACAGCTAATGTCATCAAGTAGGTAGGATGAATTTGTTGTTGCGACCAGTGGTATATTTTCTGGTCGCCATCTTCTTCTGTAGCAATGAGTTCACCGTTGGAAATAGCAATTAGGGACTTGGGAACACGAACGCGAATTTCGGAAGTAGACAATTGTCCTGGGTAGTCAAAGCAAGGAAACCAGAAGCGTGAGTCTTCATCTTCGCCCTGTGTCCAAACCTGGGTAGGTTTGTGGGGATAATGTTTTTCTGGTTGGATGAAGTAGATCCCTCTTTGGGGTTTTTGGACAGAGTAGGCGATCGCGATCGCAACTCGTTTATTGGCTATAGTCGGTGAATGCAGTTGAACCGACAATTTTTGACCGTCGTAATCAAACTTCTGGCTAACTTCATCCACTAATACTGATTCGATGTTCAAATTAACAGCATCTAATATCAAACGGTCAATACCATTACGGATAGGTAATAAAGTAATATTGCACTGACCTTGAACGCTTTGGTTAGAAATATCTAAATCGAGATCTAGAAAAATATGTTCAACCTGTCCGGGGCGATCAGGGTTATAGTGTGGTTTTGCCCCTGGTAACTCAAAAGATTTGTAGTGATGATTTTCTGTATCAAAAAAATAATAAGACATTGATGCCTACTGACCTTTTAATCCTGATAACTATTAACGGATTTAGCTAACAAAAAATGAAATTTTGCTACATAGTACACTTTTCCCAAATCGACTCTTAATACTCCTTGTTGTCATTTAGTTAAGAGTGTCCTATGCTCTATGTGGTTTTCATTGAGTAAAAATACTCTAAGGCTATTTGTATAGCTTTAGGATAGCTTGTTACTATATATTAATATTAATTTTTTTCGGTGAAGAATAGAAAAATTCTCAAAAATTATCTTCATGATTGTGTGTGAGTTTCGGTTTTATTTACAATCTAAGTGATGTTATTTACTAATTAAACCAGTAAAACTAAGTAAACAAAGTAGATAAAAACAAAAAAACTAAGCACCCCAAATGAAATCTTGTAAATGTCTTGATGACAAATTCATAAAAATATAATAGTAGAATATAAAGTGCTTAAGATCAAAACATTAAGTTTTGATTTTGTGATAAGGTGAGAGCCACAGTATGTAGCAAAAAACCAAAGGGTAAAGATGAAAGAATTATTTGCCCTGTGTCTGTTTTGTGCTGAGGGTAGAGGTAGAAATTAATTTAAAAGTATTTAATTTTTTAACAGCCTAATAATTTTATATCAGATCATCGGAATCACATTGCAACATCAAAAATCCAAAAACCAAAATATTTCACCCCGCCAACTAGCTTTTGTGGCATTGCGAGAAGTCCACAAGGGAGCTTATGCTGATGTAGCATTAGATCGAGTATTGCCCAAAGCAGATATAACAGATGGTGAAATTGGTGCAAACAGACTCAGCGATCGCCGTTTAGTGACAGAATTAGTCTATGGCTGCACTAGAAGACAGCGTACTCTCGATACCATCATCAATCAACTGGCCACAAAAAAGCCTCATCAGCAACCAAAAGACCTCTACACAATTCTGCATCTAGGCTTATATCAGTTGCTATATCAAGAACGAATTCCTCCTAGTGCTGCTGTTAATACTACCGTGGAATTAGCCAAGGAAAATGGTTTTGCTGGGCTGGCTGGTTTTGTAAATGGTTTATTGCGCCAATTTATTCGCTTGGTAGAGGAAGGGGGGGGACAAGGGGGACAAGGGGACACGGGTAACACAAATGAAATACTGATCGCGTCTTTTTTACAGCTACCAGAAAATCCTGTAGAACGTTTGGGTATTTTACACAGTTTTCCAGACTGGATTATTCAAGTTTGGATAGATCAATTTGGTGTTACCGAAACAGAGAAACTGTGTATGTGGATGAACCAAACCCCAACAATTGATCTGCGGGTGAATCCACTGCGATCTGATTTAAAAACAGTAGAAACAGCATTGCAAGCAGTTGGTGTTTCCTGTCAACGTCTTCCCCATCTACCACAAGCTTTAAGATTACTTAGTCACCCAGGTCAAATTCAAAATCTTCCTGGTTTCAGTGAGGGTTGGTGGAGTATCCAAGATAGTAGCGCTCAATTGGTTGGTCATTTCCTTGATCCCCAACCAAAAGAAGTAGTGATCGATGCTTGTGCTGCACCTGGTGGTAAAACTACTCATATTGCTGAGTTAATGCAGGATACTGGAAAAATTTGGGCGTGCGATCGCACTCCTTCTCGAATGCGGAAACTCAGACAAAACATTCAACGACTTAATCTCAAGTCTATAGAGATTTGCGTTGATGACAGCCGCAATTTACCTCAATTTCACAACTCTGCTCATAGTGTCTTATTAGATGCACCTTGTTCTGGTTTGGGTACTCTACATCGTCACGCTGATGCACGTTGGCGACAAACACCAGAGTCTGTACAAGAACTTTCAGTACTACAAAAAGAACTTATTTCACATACAAGTACTTTTGTCAAGGTAGGAGGAATATTAATTTATGCTACCTGTACATTGCATCCAGCCGAAAATGAAGCCGTAATTGAGTCATTCCTAGCAGAAAACCCAGATTGGAAAATAGAGAATTCGAGCCAAGATATATGTTTTTCAGGGTATTCCACGTCACAAGACTGGTTGAAAGTATTACCCCATCAACATGATATGGATGGCTTTTTCATGGTTCGTTTAAGAAAAACCAATGATTCAGGGTGAATACTGTTAGCGGTTGTAAGATTTCAAAGAGGGCAGAGTGAACTATAGGAGGCTGTGATGTCAGTGAACTCCAGTAATGTAAAAAACTTAGTTAAAATTCTGATTGGGGCGGCCTGGATCGATGGTAAAATCCAACCGGAAGAAAGGCAATATCTGCATCAAATAGCCCAAGAGAAGGGGGTAGCTAATGATCCAGATATCAAGCCCCTATTATATGAGTTAGTTCCTGTCATGCCAATCGAATGCTACGGCTGGGTAAAAGAATATCTGGGTGAGCATCCGAGTATGGAAGATTGTCAAAGCTTGATTCAAGCCATCAGTGGTTTAATTTACACTGACGATGAAGTAGCAATAGAAGAAGCAAAACTGCTGACGACATTACAACAATTATCTAACCAAGAGCAATCAACCCAAGCCGGATTAAACGCCCTTCTCAAACAAATTCAAAAGCTTTACCGTCGTTGGGTTGAAATTCAAAATTAAGCTGTCATTTGTTATTTGTCCTACCCTGCGGGTAGACACGGCGTGGCGCTACTTACCAGAAGTCGCTACGCGCCTACCGTAGGTAGCCGCTTGCGCGTCTATGTCATTTGTAATTAACTAATAACCAATGACCAATGACAATTTGCTCACACACCAGGTGTTTCATCTTTGTCAACCTTGGGGACAAAGTCAGGACGATTTTTATCTTCCCAGCCCACGGGACGCTTGGAGTTATACCAAGCAATTGAACCAATAGTAACAGCAGCAATAAAGCCTACTACATATACCGCAGTGAAAGCAAAGGGAAAATGAGGTTCGTTAGCTGCTTGTGCTGCTGTTTGCATTAATAAATTCATGAGTATAATCTCCTAGAATAAGTAACACTACTTAAAAACTTATAAAAAGAGCATACCATCCACATCCATCACAAGTCAGAGGGAAGGGAGGAGATTGGTGATAGTTAGTGGTCACAAATCAGTTAACAGTTAACAGTGAGTAATCGAATTTGATAACTGATAACTGTTCACTGACAAACTCATTGTGAGGAACTTGGCTTGAGTCTCTCTCGCCAAGAAGATGCAGGTGTAGAAATAGAAGAATTGCTAGCAGATGAGGTAGATCGTAATCGAGGAGTTACAGACGCAGAAGAATTTGAATATTGTCTATATCGTCGTCGTGGTTGGGATGAGGAAGATTCAGATTCATTATTTGCAACAGATTCGGAATTACGATAACGACGTCGATAGCTTTTTTGAGAATTAGAGTCGTCAGTTGCTTGCTGTTCTCGATAGCGGCGTCTGCGTCGTCTTGGGGTTTGTTCTTGCTGCTGTTGTTGCTGCTGTTCATAGTTTCTTCTGTATCTTCTTCTGCGAGATGATCTGCGATCGCTATCATCAGAATTTTCATCACCAGAAGGTGCAGGAGGATTAATAATTCGTTTAGCTTTAATGGGTTGGGCTTTGATAGTACCTTTGCGACCTTCTAGTTTAGGTCGTTGGGGAAATTTTTCAACTGGCATTCCTGCTGTTGCTTTTTCCATGAATTCATGCCATGTATAAGCAGCAGTGCTACTACCACCCCCAGTTGGTTTATTATCGTCGTTACCCAACCATACACCTGTTACTAACTGGGGTATAAAGCCAATAAACCACAAATCCCTAGCCTCATCGGTAGTACCAGTCTTACCTGCAACAGACCGATCATTGAGTTGGGCAGCACCACCAGTACCTTCATTGACCACATTACGCAACATCCAGGTCATTATCGCGGCACTTTCTGTATCTAAGGCTCGTTTGGGTTGAAAATTATCTCTCCAGATCACCTTACCTTGGCGGTTGAGAATCCGGGTAATACCGTGGGGTTCTACGTGTAATCCCTGAGTGGCAAAGGAACCATAAGCACTGGTTAATTCTAATAAGTTAACTTCGTTCGAGCCGAGAGCTAGAGAATACACCGACTTGAGTTCCGATTGAATTCCCATGTCATGGGCAAGTTTAATTGTCGGCTCAAATCCAATATTCATCAACACCTTCACCGCAATAATATTTACTGACTTGGTGAGGGCATCTCTCATATTCATCCAACCATGAAAACTCTCACTAAAGTTTTTTGGCTCGTAGCCATCCACAATTAAGGGTGCATCTTCATAACCATCATATGGATTCTTTCCAGTAGCAATAGCTGTTGCATACACAAATCCTTTAAAAGTCGAACCTGGCTGCCGTTTTGCCTGGGTAACTCGATTAAACTGGTTCTTACCAAAGTCTTTACCCCCCACCATGGCTTTAATAACACCAGTCCGAGGATCAATCGCCACTAAAGCAGCTTGTTTAAAGTCTTCCCAACTACCTTGGTTACGTAAAGTTTTATCAATGGCTTCTTCTGCTGACTTTTGCCAAGACAGGTTGAGAGATGTTTCCACCGTTAAACCACCTGCATTCAAAACTTCTGGTGAAACATATTTCGGTAATTCTTTCTGGACATAACTGATAAAATAGGGTGCTTCTACTTGCCAGCGTTTGGGCGGACTGGGTCTAACGGCTAATTTTTCGGCAACTGCGATATCTCTTTCAATTGTTGTAATGTACCCGTCTTCATACATTCTTTCTAAAACTAGATTCCGGCGCTGTTGGGCAGATGCTAAATTCACTTGGGGTGAAAAAGCATTTGGGGCGGGAGGTAAAGCAGCAATAGTTGCCATTTCTCCCAAGGTAAGTTCATGCACTGGTTTACTAAAGTACACTGACGCCGCATCTGCAACACCGTAGGCTCCTGAACCCAAATATACTAGGTTCAGATAACGCTCTAAAATTTGATCTTTAGATAATTGGTCTTCGATTTTTTGTGCTAGACGAGCTTCTTTGAGCTTACGCCAGATTGTCCGTTCTTGTTTGAGAAAGAGAATTCGTGCTAGCTGTTGTGTAATGCTGCTACCACCTTCTACAACGTTTTGCGATCGCAAATTATTTAAAACTGCTCTGACAATTCCTTGGGCATCAATACCATCGTGCTTGTAAAATCTTCTATCTTCTGAAGCGATAAAAGCTTTTTTGAGTTTATCTGGTATTTCCTCTAGTTTTATCTGTTCTCTAGTTGCTTCTCCCTGCTGTTGCAAAATTGTCCCATCAGCAGCTTTGATGGTTAGTGTTTGCTCTCTGACGACAGCACTTAATTCGTTTTTATCTGGTAATGTTTGGTCTATTGACCACACTCCATAACAAATAGCAGCGACTCCACCGCTTACACCCAAGCCAGCCCAAAACCAATAACGACGGTATAGGGGTTTATGACTACCAGGAAGCTTGGCAACTACTTGAGTTAATATCTGCTTGGCTTGCTCTAGTTTTGTTAGTGGTCTGTTCTCGTCATGGTTTTGTTCATTTGTGGATTCCTCATTTTCTTGGGGATCACCTGCTGGTGATCCAGATTTTTCTGTTTGAGGTTCACTCGATTTTGTTGTTCTTTCTTTAAACCAGGAGGTAAACTTCGCCACGTCAGCTCCTCACTTCCAGTAGTTCCAACCTAACCACCATGAAATTTTCAGATTGGTACACAACGTTTGTGTTTGTACAGTATCCTAATAAATTATTAGCTTAATTCACTATATAACAAATAATATTTTTTAAAATTAATATAAAAATTTTGCAGAAGTTTATACCTTCTGTTCAGTAATATTTTTAGTAGCAAAAAAGTTGAAAATATTTGCACACAGCAAACCCCAGCCAGAGACAAGAAAAAATGCCCAAAAAAGATGACTGGAAACGTGTTGCAATTGCTCTAGGTAGTAATCTTGGAGATTCCTACACAATTTTAGAAACAGCTATAGAAAATTTGGTGCAAATACCAGGTATTATTTTAGAAGAGAGATCCAATTGGTACCAAACTAAAGCTGTAGGACCACCACAACCAGATTATTTGAATGGTTGTGTAATCCTCCAAGTTAAAATTACACCATATTTATTATTGGCAAGTTTGCTAGAAGTAGAAACAAAATTTGGACGTGTCCGGAAAGAGCGTTGGGACCCTCGCACTTTGGATTTGGATTTATTGTTATATGATGACTTAATTTTGGATACGCCAAAACTCCAAATTCCCCATCCTAGAATGCGGGAGCGTGCTTTTGTGTTAGTGCCGTTAGCAGAAATTGCCCCAAATTGGGTAGAGCCGATCTCCGGACGCTCAATTCTGGAATTGAGTAAAGATATAGACTGTTCTGAAGTACATTTACTCAAAAATGTATGATATTACACCAAGATAATAGTTGTAGACAACTTAACGAGCCAGATCTTAAAGACGCTGAATTTTCACAATGTCCAGCGAGGGTTTTATGACGAGATGAGTGTGTAAAATTCCTAAAACCCATAAATCCTTTTTATCGTGATTTTTAGACTCAAAAACTTTAAATTATGCCATTAGGTAGAGAATTACCCCAGCTACTAAAACAATCTCTGTTCTACAGAGGACGTAAGTTTAATTTTGAGGTCAATCGCCTACGTTTGCCTAACAAATCAGAAGGAGAATGGGAGTGTATTCGTCACCCTGGAGGTGCTTTGGCTGTACCTATAACCTCAGAAGGTAAACTCGTTCTCGTACGTCAGTATCGTTTTGCTGTTGGGGGAAGGTTGTTAGAGTTTCCTGCGGGAACTGTAGAAGTAAATGAAGACCCTTTGGATACAGTGAAGCGGGAAATCGAAGAAGAAACAGGCTATCGCGCTCACAAGTGGCAAACATTAGGAAAATTTTTTCTTGCTCCAGGGTATTCTGATGAAATTATTTACGCTTATTTGGCTCAAGATTTAGAAAAACTCGAAACACCACCAGCACAAGAAGAAGATGAGGATATCGAAACAGTTTTACTAACTCCGCAAGAATTAGAGAAAGCAATTCTACAAGGTGAACCTATAGATGCTAAATCGATTTCCAGCTTTTTCCTAGTTCGCGATTTCCTTTTGGGCGACAAAAAGGAGCTCTGAGGCTAAGGTGATTTTTCAAAATAATCTTACCGATTAGAAGGGCGAACAGCCCCTTCTTCCCCTATGATGGAATGATGTTGTGTGGTAATTTTTATTCTGGAAATCACCTAATCTCTTAATTTAGCTTATTTGGCGTTGACGCGTTGCCCTGTAAACGGGAACGTCCCTACCACGGAACCTTCTTCTGAGAGTGGATTCGCGTTTAAAGCGAAGGAACGAACCGTAATTGTTCCTTGTACTGTCTGAGTTTGTTGATCGAACGTTGCACCAATATCAGAGCGAGCAATATCGTTAACTCCGTCGTCTCCTGGAAAACCAAAGTTTATTCCTGTGGCGGAAATTTCTCTGTTCCCGGTACATTTATAAGCGCCCTGGGTATCCCCGAAAGGATTGAAAGAATCCTTCACACCACCTTGGTTGGAGTCAATAACGAAAATGTTACCGTCTTGCGTAAGTGTAATCATTCCACGAGACGCAAAATTACCATTCGCATCAACGATTGTTGTCAGATATGTACCCGTGACAAATTTGCTACATTTTGAAAGAGGAGTTACCTCTTCGGGTTGGGCGATCGCAAACTGTGGGTTCAAAGCATGTGCAATTGTGAAGGTTGATAAAGTAGAAATCGCCAACGTGACGAAAATTTTACAAATTCTTGTCACAAAGTATCTCCCTAAGTGAGTAAAAAAATTGATATTAAAGCATTGAATTTTTCTGATATTACCAGGTCTGGTGACATAAATTTATTTTCAATTAGATTAATCACAGCAATAATTTAACCTTGTGCTATATTATGTATATAGTTGTAAACAACCCAGAGCAATAAGCTCTGCCTTTTTGAGACTACGACCGCTTAGGCAACAAGGAGGTGATGCCCATGACAGATAGTAGTAAACGCATGGGTCATCAGGTTGCAGGAAGCCGGCTGTGTGCCGGGGCTGTTCTCTAAAAGTCAGCTTTAGTCTTAATTGAGAGACTAGTTTACCTCAAGCAGCAAAGCTGATTTGGAGTTCCATCCGGCAGTTAGGTTGCAACCTGAAGACCCAACTAGACCGCTCTTACCTAGATCACCCGATCTAAAGTAAGAGCGGATAGTTTTTATGTATAAGTATGTATACTAGAATTCAGTGCGTAAAGCTTGTCGCAAAAGTTCAGTCAGTTTCATCTTGAGTACATTAGACATAGATAAAACAAAAATTTTTTACCCCACCCTAAGCTTAAGCGAGGAGGAAACTAAATATTCTCCTGGTTTACGGTAATTAGATTGAGTTATAAGTTTTACCTAAGTTTAAATTAAAAAAAATTATAAAAAACTATAAATATGTATCAAATCGTGGGAACCACACGCAATTAAGTGCGTCTCAAGTATGGAGTCGAAGTAAAGCTAAATACTTCATATAAAAAACTCAAAAGCATCTAACTTTTAGCTGAGGTACGTAAAAAGTAAAAAGTTAAGTTACTTCAAGCCTACTATTTTTCATCTTGCTAAGTCATAATAAATTAAGATTTATGGCTTGGTAAAAGGGCAAAAGTTAGACTAGCAGTTACTATATATCAGCCTCATTGGAGATGCAAAATATCACTAACTAATTAAATTGGGAGGATGATATGGCACAGTTACTTACAGAGGCAGAAGTTCAAGATTTGTCAAACAACCTCTCAGGCTGGACAATAGAGGGATCAAAATTGCGCTCTCAGTATCAGTTTAAAGATTTTTTACAGGCAATGGACTTTGTAAATAAACTTGTTGAACCCGCTGAGTCCGCAGGGCATCATCCAGATATAGAGATTTCTTATAACAAAGTTAGAATCACACTAACGACTCATGATGCAGGTGGTTTAACACGGAAAGATTTTGAATTAGCCAAGGAGATTTCTCAAATAAGTTAAGTAATAACTCTTAGTGAATAAACTCAGAAATTACAACAAACCTGTGTGAGTTTTAACAACTAGATTCTGAGTATGGTTTTGTAGGAGACGATCGCTCTGATGAGAGAAATGACGAATCATGCTTGAAATTTCAAGAAAAAGCGAGGCAAATGTGACAGTTGTATATGCGAACTCTCACGTATTGTCTTCTCTCTCAGATGTTTTATAATGACAAGCTATAAAGATATGTTTTTGCATAGGTTAATCACATATAAGTTATCTATAGGGAATTTAATTTACTGTTTAGCTTGGCAAAAACTAAAATTGTCTTTGGGGCAGTATGCCTCATCCACAGGTTTCAACGAGAAGTTGCATGTTTGGCAATAGTTGCAGCAAATTAAATGTTTAGAACGAGGTGTGAGGAGAACAACGAAGATGTCTAATATCTTGTGGAAATCATTAGTGGTAAGTCCAGCAGTTTTAGGAGCCGCACTGTTGGTTTCAACAACTGCGATCGCAGCCCCTAACAGCGCTACCCCTGAAGTAGTCAAAGCAGATTTATCTACAAATCAACAACAGCAAAATAATTCTGCTTCTGTTGTACCAACCCAAACAACTGTTGTACCAACTCAAACAACCGAGCAATCAGATATCTTGGCTCAGGTACAACAACAAACACAGATACCACAGCTAGCTCAAGTACAGCAAGTACAGCAAGTACAGCAAACAGAAGTTAACGTCCTAGACCAAGTTAACCAATACGGTAGCGAAGGGAAAGTTGCTAATTCCCAATCGCAGGTAACATCGGTTTCTCAGTTTTCTGACGTACAACCAACTGACTGGGCATTTCAAGCACTTCAGTCCTTGGTTGAGCGCTATGGCTGTATTGCAGGTTATCCCAACGGTACTTATCGTGGGAACCGCCCCATGACCCGCTACGAATTCGCCGCAGGCTTGAATGCTTGTTTGGATCGGGTCAATGAATTAATCGCTACAGCTACAGCTGATTTGGTAACTAAAGAAGATTTGGCGACCTTACAGCGCTTACAAGAAGAATTTTCCGCAGAACTAGCAACCTTACGCGGTCGTGTAGATGCATTAGAAGCACGTACAGCTGAGTTGGAAGCTAACCAGTTCTCAACCACAACCAAGTTAGTTGGTGAAGCAATCTTTGCTCTGACTGATTCTTTTGGTGACAACGATAACAACAACACCGTCTTCCAAGATAGGGTTCGTTTAGACTTACAAACCAGTTTCACTGGTAGAGACATATTACACACCCGTCTTGCTGCTGGTAATGCTCAAAGATTAGACATCGGTGGGAACGGTGGTGCTGAAGGTCTGCAAACCTTTAACATTGGTAATACTGGTAACAACGACGTCGATATAGACTGGTTGGCATACTACTTCCCAGTGGGTGATAATGCCAGAGTTTATGTTGCTGCGACTGGTGGTATTTGGAGTGACGTTGCTGCGACCGTTAACCCTTACTTTGAAGACTATGACGGTGGTAATGGTGCGTTGTCTACCTTTGCTTCGGAAAACCCCATTTTCCGTATTGGTGGTGGCGCTGGTGCAGCAGTGAACTTCGGCTTTGGCAACAAGCGTACTTTCCTTCTACCAACTTCAGTCACAGTGGGTTACTTAGGATCTGAAGCTAGTAATCCCACTGATGGTTCAGGTATATTCGACGGTAACTATGCCGCTCTCGGACAGCTGAACTTTAATTTAGGCGATCGCTTGGCATTAGCTGCTACTTACGTTCACGGCTATCATGGTGCAGGCAGTTCTCTGTTTGATGCGGGTTCTGTAAATAGTTCTGTAGTAGGTACTAGTCAAGCCAATACCTTGAGTACTACAGACGGGTCTTCCAGCAATTCCTACGGCTTGTCAGCAGCCTTTAGACCCAGCGATAGATTCTCTGTAAGTGGCTTCGTTTCTTACCACGATGTCAGTGGTAACGGCTCTGGTGATGACTTTGAAGCTTGGAGCTACGCTTTAGGAGTAGCCTTCCCAGACCTTGGTAAGAAAGGTAACGTTTTAGGTATTCTGGCTGGTGCTGAACCCTATTCTCGCAACAGATTTGCAAATGTAGATGATGGTGATGTACCATACCACTTTGAAGGCTTCTACAAATATCAAGTCAGCGACAATATCTCCATCACTCCTGGTGTGATCTGGGTGACTTCTCCTGGTCAAGATAGCAATAACGATGATGCGATTATCGGTACACTCAGAACAACCTTCACATTCTAATTTAGTTTTTTGTTAGTAGTTGCTAGTTGATTGGTGGTTTTTCCCACTAATCAATAAACAATCAACAACAGCAAAACTTTTCCCCGCCTTTGAGCGGGGTTTTTTATATTTTTAATTATCAAAATAACAAACCCCAGTGGAGAACCGGAGTATACTAAAAAAGTAAAGGGATCATTTCTTTCACATTCTTAGCTGTGGAACTATCGTGTAAATCGGAATACGCAATTCTTGCTTTGTTAGAATTAGCAATTCGTTATCAAAGTGGAGAACCCCTGCAAATTCGTCAAATTGCAGCACAACAAAATATACCTGACCGCTACTTAGAACAACTGCTAGCAATCTTGAGGCGTGGGGGTCTAATCAAAAGCCAACGAGGATCAAAAGGTGGTTATTTGTTGGCGCGAGAACCTTGGAAAATCACGCTTTTTGAAGTTTTGGGATGTGTAGAAGGCTTAGATAAGGTGCATAGTCATGAAGAAGATAAGCCCAAAACTGTAGATGGTGCTGTTGTAGAAGAAATTTGGCAAGAAGCACGTCAGGCAGCAAACTCAGTTTTACATAAATACACACTTGCCGATCTTTGTGAAAAACGCGATTCACGACGGCAGTTGAATATTATGTATTACATTTAGTCATTTGTCATTAGTCATTTGTTTTGTACTAATGACAATTGACAATTGATCACCATTGACCATTGACCGAGGACAAATAAACTAATGCGAATTGCTCGTAATATCACAGAACTCATCGGACGTACACCTTTAGTACAGCTCAACCGTATTCCTCAAGCAGAAGGCTGTGTAGCCGAGATTATCGTCAAGTTAGAAAGTATGAATCCAGCCGCATCGGTGAAAGACCGAATCGGGATCAGCATGATTAATGCTGCTGAAGAAGAAGGATTGATTATTCCTGGTAAGACTGTATTAGTAGAACCCACTTCTGGTAATACGGGGATAGCCTTAGCAATGGTAGCAGCAGCTAAAGGTTATCGATTGATTTTAACAATGCCAGAGACAATGAGTGCTGAACGACGGGCAATGTTGCGGGCTTACGGTGCAGAACTTGAACTGACACCAGGAATTGAAGGTATGAGTGGCGCGATTCGGCAAGCACAAGAGATAGTTGATAAACTGCCCAATGCGTACATGTTGCAGCAATTTCGTAACCCTGCGAATCCGAAAATTCACAGAGCAACAACGGCAGAGGAAATCTGGGAAGATACTGAAGGTAAAGTAGATATAGTTATAGCTGGAATAGGTACTGGTGGTACGATTACGGGTGTAGCAGAGGTGATCAAAGCACGCAAACCCACTCTGAAAGCGATCGCAGTTGAACCAACTAACAGTCCAGTTTTATCGGGAGGAAAACCCGGAGCGCACAAAATTCAGGGGATTGGTGCAGGATTTGTGCCTCAAGTACTAAAGGTAGATTTAATTGACGAAATTATTACTGTCAGTGATGACGAAGCGATCGCCTATGGACGGCGTTTAGCTAGAGAAGAAGGGTTACTCTCTGGCATTTCTAGTGGTGCAGCTTTGTATGCAGCAGTTCGTGTCGCCCAACGCCCAGAAAACGAGGGACGCTTAATTGTGATGATTCAGCCCAGTTTTGGGGAAAGGTATTTAAGTACACCATTGTTTCAAGACTTGGTAGAAGCCAGAGTCGGTAACAGTTAAATGAGTACTTGGTTAAACTGTTAAAATCTTGAAGGCAGGTAAGCTCAAGTTTTCACCTACCTTTCATCCCCGCACTATGTAGTGACGGGGCTTTCAGGATGTTCTCTAAATGGTAAATAATAACCACTACGAAACTCTTAAAGTAAGTCCTAACGCTAGCCAAGCAGAGATTAAGCAAGCCTACCGCCGCTTGGTCAAGCAATATCATCCTGATAGTAATCAAAAAACGGCAGATAGCGAGCAAATCATCCGTATTAATGCAGCATATGAAGTCTTAGGTGATGCCGAAAATCGCCAAAGTTATGATCGACGAATTCATAACAAACTTAAGCAACAATCCAGTAGCAGACAACAGCGTAGCACTGCTGCTGGACAGCAATATCAAACCAAAAGACAAACTGGAAGAGACATTGATGATCAAATTGAAGAATGGCTACGTCAGGTTTATCAACCAACTAGTCGCCTAGCGTATGTCATTCTTTATTCTTTGAAAACACAAATTGAAAAACTAGCAGCTGATCCTTTTGATGATGAGCTTTTAGAAGATTTTCAGGATTATTGTAACTGCCTAGCTAGTAGTATTTGAGGAAAGGAAAACAGAGACATTACCTTG
>NZ_JCACKS010000004.1:0-23148 GCF_059505505.1 Pelatocladus sp.
ATTTCTGTTTCTCTCTAATCTCTTTTTACCGGGGGAGAGTGAAAAACTACATCTTGTAGTGTCTGTGTTGGTCTCTCTTGATTCAAAGCTACATACAACTCTAACGGTTGCTGTTTACCAGTTAGTATGTTTGCCAAAGTTTCTCCACACTGCTTGACAACATCTACTACTTCGGGTGTATCAGCACGGACTTTTACTTCTTCTAAAAAAATATTAATATCTGTTGAAAATGGCACAAAGTTGGTAAATAGTTCCCGATCTTGCTGTAGTTGACCTTGCTCTACAAGTATGTTCAGCCAACGACACAATAATTGGCGGTAGCGAGGAATAATTTGACATTGCTCAAACAACTCCTCTATGGAATACCGTTTGTTTGGATTGCCAAAAGCACCTAAATCCTTTAGAGCAAGATTCATGTAAGCAGTGCATAAATCCTCTAAGTATTGTTTGTTCGCTAAATATAATTGCTCGTCAAATTCCTTAGCTCCTACAACAGCTTGAGTCTGACCAGCCTTAACCAAAGATTTCCACAGCAGGGAATTGAGAAGCTTGTTGGTCTGTCTTGCATCCTTTGTTACGTGTACCAAGGAAGCCTGTGGTTCAATCCAGTAACGCTGACGCTCAAAAGGATAAGTAGGTAAGGGTATGCGATGACGCTTTTCATTTGTGTAAAAACCAGACCAGTCAATTTCAACTCCTACTAACCAAAGCTTACCCAAGCTATTGAGTAAAAATGCGACATCTGATTGTTGCTCTTGCGGATGCCGGATAGAAGTCAGTGCTATCAACTCCTCTGCTTGATGTTGTTTAGCCAAACTACTTAGCGTCCGTCCTGGACCAACTTCCAACAGTACACGCTGTGGCTGAAGGAGCAACTCACTAACGCCTTGAGAGAAGCGCACTGGCTGTTTTGAATGCTTAGCCCAATAGTTGGGGTCTTTCGCTTGCTCTGGGGTAATCCAAGTTCCGCTGAGATTGGAAACAAAAGGAATTTTCGGGGGATTGAGTTTTACAAGTTGTAACGACCGGGTAAAAGTCTCAATGATGGGTGACATCATTTGAGAATGAAAGGCATGGGAGGTATGCAAGCGCCTACAACTGACACCTGCTGATTGTAATTCCTGTTGCAATTGGTCTATTGCTGATTCCAAACCGGATACAACACAAGCAGAAGGTGCATTAATTGCCGCAACAGAAAGGTTTTCATCAAGACAAGATTGTATTGCCTCAAAAGAAAGTGCAACCGAAAGCATAGCACCAGATGGCATCTGTTGCATAAGTTGTCCACGAGTAGCAACAACTGCTAAAGCATCTTCTAGAGAGAAGACATCTGCTAAAGTGGCAGCGACATATTCTCCGATACTATGACCAATCATTGCCACAGGAGATATACCCCACGCCATCCACAACTGAGCTAGGGCATACTCAATCACAAATAGTGCAGGTTGAGTAATCTGAGTTTGTTGCAGTTGCTGTGTGGCAACTTCTATTTTTTCTTCATCTGGGTATAAAATTGTGCGTAAGTCAACACCTAGATGAGGTTGAAGTATTTCACAGCATTCGTCTACATGTTTCTGAAATACTGGCTCAGTCTCATATAACTCTCGACCCATGTTTACATACTGTGAACCTTGACCAGGAAACATAAACACAATTTGTCTGTTGCATGGTTTTTGGAAGTTAGTGAATATCCTTTGTGGGTCTAGGTTTTCTAAAATTGCAACTGCATCGTCGAAATTCTGACATAGAAGCATTCGACGATGTTCAAACTCTCGACGACCAACTTGTAGGGTATATGCAACATCAGCTAAATTTGAGTCTGGATGCTGTTTGAGGTAAGTGACTAAATTTGTGGTCGCAGTTTCTAGTGCCGAATCAGTTTTTGCACAAAGCAATAACAATTGCCAAGGGCGAGACAGACTAGAAGCTGGAGTAGGCGGAGCTTCTTCCAGAATCACATGAGCATTAGTTCCACCAATACCGAACGAACTCACTCCAGCACGGCGAGGAGTACCGTTGCTTTTCCACTCTGAAAGTGTAGTATTAACGTAGAAAGGACTATTGGCAAAATCTATCTGTGGATTTGGCTGTTGAAAGTGCAAGCTCGGAGGTATTTGTTTATGTTTTAATGCCAGGACTGTTTTGATTAATCCTGTCACACCTGCTGCTGTATCTAAATGCCCAACATTGGTTTTTACTGAACCAATTGCACAAAAACCTTTTTTATTTGTGCTACTACGAAAAGCTTGCGTGAGAGCCTTAATTTCAATCGGGTCTCCTAATATAGTTCCTGTACCGTGTGTTTCTACATAAGTAACAGTTTCAGGTTCGACTCCAGCTAAGGTTAAAGCTTCTAAAATAACTTGCCTTTGACCATCAACACTAGGGGCTGTATATCCAACCTTTAAAGAACCATCGTTATTAACAGCTGAACCTTTGATTACTCCATGAATATAGTCACCATCAGCAATAGCATCCTCTAATCTTTTCAAGACTACTGCACCTAAACCACTGCCACCAATAGTTCCTTTTGCTTGAGCATCAAAAGCTCGGCAATGACCGTCAGGAGATTTAATTCCTCCTTGCTGATAGTAGTAACCAGTTTTTTGCGGCACTCCAACGGTAACACCACCCGCTAAAGCCATATCACTTTCACCATTAAGTAAACTTTGGCAGGCTAGATGGATAGCAACCAATGATGTCGAACAAGCAGTTTGAACATTAATACTTGGTCCTCTTAAGTTTAATTTGTAAGAAATTTGTGTTGGTAAAAAATCTTTATCATTCCCAATAATAATATTGTTTCTTAATTCCATCAAATTTTGATTGGAATATAAGTTTGAAAGCAGGTAGGAGCTTGCCGCAACACCAGCGAAAAGACCAATTTGACCGCTATAAGTTTCCGAGTTATAGCCAGCATTTTCTAAAGCATCCCAAACACATTCCATAAAAAGACGGTGTTGTGGGTCTGTAATTTCAGCCTCTCTGGGAGAAAAACCAAAAAATGAGGCATCAAATAACTCTATATCCTCTAATATACCGTTTGCCTTGACATAATTGGAATCGTTGAGCAATGATTGATCTACACCAGCAGATATTAGTTCCTCATCTGTGAAAAAAGAAATTGACTCTACACCATTTTGCAGTTTTTGCCAAAAATTATCAACATTTTTTGACCCTGGAAAACGCCCAGCCATACCAATAATTGCAATTTCGTTTTTATCAATTAAACTAGCTTGTCTTCGACGAGATACTGAAGCTGTCCTATTTTCAGAATGCTTTATAGATGTTTCTTCTCTTGATTCCTGACTAAAAAATTTAGCTAGGTGGCTTATAGTTGGATATTGAAACATTTCTACTAAAAGAAAATCTCTTTGAAATAGTTTTTGTAATTTACTATAAACTTGAATCAAGAGCAACGAATGACCACCCATCTCAAAGAAATTATCATGAATTCCTACGTTTTTAACATTCAGTACTTCTTGCCAAATATTAGCAATAGCCTGTTCCACTTCAGTTTGAGGTGGTTGAGAAACTACTTCCAATTCTGGACGTACTTTATCAGGTGCGCTTAAAGCTTTCCGGTCAACCTTACCATTTGGTGTTAGTGGTAGTGCTTCCGATGTGACAAAAGCTGCTGGCATCATGTAGTTTGGTAACTTTGACTCTAAAAAGCTACGTAGCTCAGGAATTGTCAGTGTCTGTTCTTCTTGAGGAACTACATAAGCAACTATTCGTTGAGAATTTACCGATTCTTCGCTGACTACAACTACATTTTCTCGTACTGCGGTGTGTTGATTTATAGCCGATTCAATTTCCCCTAATTCAATGCGGTATCCTCGAATTTTGGTTTGGTTGTCAATTCTACCTATATACTCAATATCTCCACTTGGTAAATAGCGTGCTAGGTCGCCAGTTTTGTAAAGGCGATCGCCTTCTTTTTTACTGAAGGGATTGGGGATAAATTTCAAGGCTGTTAATTCAGGTTGATTTAAATAACCTCTAGCTAGTCCAACTCCACCAATGTGCAACTCACCCGATACTCCTATTGGTAATGGTTGTAAGTGAGTATCCAGCAAATATATTTGGGTGTTAGAAATGAGGCGACCGATGGGAATAGTATGGCTTGATTCATAGTCTTGACAATTGCAGACACTACTCCAGACGCTTGCTTCGGTCGGCCCGTATTCATTGAAAAGTGATGTTTGGGGTAATAGTTGACGGTGATGTTTGACTAAGGCGGGTGAACAAGTTTCTCCCGCGACAATCACGGTACGCAGAGAAATTAATTCAGCAGGTTGGATATGGTTTAACAACAATGCGTACAAAGAAGGAACACTCAACCAATGGGAAATTTGATGTTGTGCGATCGCCTTTCCTAAATGCCAAATATCTCTTTGTCTACCTTCGTTAATTAATACTAAGGTTCCTCCTTGACACAAAGTCCAGAAAATCACCGCCACCGAACTATCAAAGGCAAATGAAGGAATTAATAAAAAACTGCGAACGGGTTCTGAGTAATAAGCAATTCTGGCACTGGTAGAATGCACTAAATTTTTATGAGTCACTGGTACTCCCTTCGGTTTACCAGTGGAACCAGAAGTGTAAATAACATAGGCTAAATTTAATGTGGTTGTTGTAGTAATTGGATTTTCATTTTTTTGTTGGTTTATAGTTTGCCAATCACTATCTACAGAAATAACTTGAATTTCATTTGTAGCCAAATCTGCCAATAAATGCTGTTGAGTCAGCAGTACTGGCATTTGGGAATCGTTTAGTATTAAAGCTTTTCTTTCTAAGGGATAGCTTGGGTCAATCGGTACATATGCACCACCTGCTTTGAGGATGGCTAATATTCCGATGACCATTAAGAGCGATCGCTCTACACAAATCCCTACCAATACCTCTGGTTTGACTCCCAAAGAACGCAAATAATGTGCTAGTTGATTTGCTCTAGCATTGAGTTCACTGTAGGTTAATTGTTCATCTTCAAACACCACCGCTACTGCATCAGGTGTTTGTTCCACAACACTCTCAAATAACTGATGCAGACATTGTTTTTGATTATAATCTGCTGTTGTATCGTTCCATTCAACTAACAGTTTTTGACGCTCGGTTGCACTGAGAATTTGTAACTCATTAATTAATACATCTGAATTAATAACGGCACTTTCTAATAATGTATAAAACTGTTCTGCTAAATTTTCAATGGCTGCACCTGAAAATAAACTAGAATCATAGTGAAATTCTGTAGTCAAGCCACCTTCTATATCTTCACAAGACAACTTGACTTTGAATTGGTCAAAGCAAACATACTTTTTATCAACTGTAAATGAGATTTCATCGGCTAAGTAAGTTGTTTGACGTTCCTCAAATTCAAAACAGTATGGAAAAAATGATAGTTTTTCCTTATTATGAGCTTCATTGACTAGTTGTTCCCAACAGAAATACTCTTGCCATTCTTCTACTTGGCATATTGATTCGCTAACCTTTTTAATAACCTCGCTAAATTTATCGTTTTCTTCTAAACAACAGTGAACTGGTAAGCACTTAGCAAACAGTCCCATCATGTCTTGGAGTTCTTCATAAACTCGATTATTACAAGTAATTCCTACTATTAAGTCTGATTGTCCAGTGAGTCGCCAAAGTAATATTTGCCAACAAGCTAGAAAAAATACAGCACCTGAAATGTTATGTTCCTGGAGAATTACTTTAATTTTCATCTCCAAGTCATGATGAACAGTGCATGATAAAACTTTGGGTGCAAATTCTCTTTGCTCCAAAAACTGATTTTCAATTACAAGCTTGAAATTCAGCAGAGAAGAAATATCCTTGCTACGCCAAACTTTGATTTCTCTCTGTACATCCGCTGATTCTACTAATTCATTTTGCAATTCCGAGAATTGAATATATTGAATTGGTTCAGCTAATGATTCCCGATCTTGGATTTTGTATAAAGAACTAATTTCTCTGACTAAATTGTTCAGTGTCCACCCATCAGCATATAAAGAATGTAAAGCGATCGCCAAAATATATTCTTGTTGAGACAGAGTAATTAGAGTAGGACGTAAAATATAAGTTTCTTTTAAATCACAAATATATCTACTCTCCTCCGCCCAAAAATCATTAATTTTATTTTGTTGTTTCTCCTTTGAACATCCACTGACATCAATATATCGCCATAAAATATTCTGATATTTTTGTATTACCTGAACTGGTGTTTTTATTTCGTCTACTGCTTGTAAAGTTGTCCGAAAAATCTCATGTCGTTCTCCAACATGATGTAAGGCTTTTTGTATACGCTGAATATTGAGATTACCTGCAATTAGTATAGCTAATTGAGCGCGATAAGCTACACTATTCTGCTGTTGTAACCAGAGACGTTTCTGCTGATGCGAAAGCTTAAATCCTTCAATAATATCAGCTTGCATTTGCTCGATTTATCCTATATTGAATATGAGAAAAAAACAATTGATAAATGAATTATCTTTGTAGTAATTAAACAATCATCAATCAAATATGACTTCTGATTTTTGAATTCTCACTCTCTCCACCAATCTTTTGTTATGATGTGAGATTTTGTTTCATCTACTACCCGCCACCCTTCTTGGATATATTGTGCAAATTCAGTCTGCTCAAGTGACTCAAGAGCCTTAACCTCACTGTTTGTCAGTTCAGGATGCCAAACATCCACAATCAAAGCAATTCTACTTGAGGTAGCATTAATCCTGACTTCATGTTCAAAAGAATCATCAAATACCAAACACTTTCCTTCTTGCCATGTCCTTGTTTCGTCTCCAACACGGATAGAACATCCCAAGGGGATCTTTAAGCCTAAATGACATTTAATTCTGGCATTTGTAGGTCCGCAATGAGGTTCTATGATTGTGTTTGGACTTAAAGCAGAAAAACAAGCTACTCCTGTACGTCTGGGAATTGCTTCCAGAAGTTTTGTTGTTTCTGGACACTGAAGGCAGTTCTCTTCAAATTTTCTGCCTTGAAGGTAAAAATAGTATTGGAACCAGTCAGTACGTTGTCTATATTGTCTATAATTGTCAGAGGTTTCTGGTTGCATATATGATACAAAACCTTTTTTATTACACAAGTTAAAGAGTTCATTTTTAATTATTTGGAATGAGTTTTCTAGACTTTGTATCCATTCAAAATCAGCAGCATTGTGCCAAGGTTTAGCGGTCAATCCTGGATAAAATAAATCGGGATTTTGCCCAGGCTGTGTTGGTGGGCGCGTTTGTAATCCTTTCACGATTCTCAGAAATTCATTTAATCTTTCATCTGAGTTGTTTGGCAAGCTTTTTGAGGAAGTATTCATATTTAAGTTCCTTTTTTGAGGAAAGAGTCTGAAACAAATTACAAATGATATTGGGTGTGAAGAATATAGGTAGATAAAAGTATTAATAAGGTTGAGTCTAGGGCAATACGTTGACGTTCTGTCATTGTAGGAAGTTTATCTAACAAAGCAATAACTGTTTTTTGGTCAAAGAATGGTATTGATGCCATAGCTGAACTACGTAAAGATTCTTGCATTAATGTGTACAAGCGATTGTTGCTTGTCAAAGTAGCAGGTGGAGCAGTAAAAGGATGCTTTGGACGGTGATAAACTGTATCTGTCAAAAAAGGTCGAGCCGCCTCCCTGAGTAGATATTTTTCTTGCATTCCATGAGTTAACAGCGAGACGGGCATTTCACGCACTAACTCGAAGAGATGGTGATCTAAAAATGGGACACGAATCTCAACAGCGTGTGCCATTTCTAAACGTTCTGCAAATAATGAATAGTTGGGCAAAATTGATTTAGACCACAAATATAATGATTGAATGATTGGATTTCGTCCGGCAAGTTGTCCTGGGAAATCAAATTGTTCTAAAAAGAGGCGATAAACATCTTGTTTAGCAAATTTCAAAGCATAATCAGGTGCAAGTAAAATAGGAAAAAAAGCTCTGTCTACAGCTACATTTTTCAGCCAAGATGGCACAAACCCCAAGGTTTGTTGTACGCTTGCTAAAAAAACGGGCGTGCTATTGGGTAAAGTATTTTCTAATTTCTGTTTTGTATGATTGAGCCGCAAGTCTTGTTTTACATGACCATATCCAGCGAATATTTCATCAGAACCATCGCCGGATAAGATAACTTTATAGCCTGAATCATGTACCACCCGACTTTGTAAATATCTGGCAACACCACGAGAGTTAGTATCTAACGTCTCGGCGTGCCAAATCGCATCAGTAATATGGTCAGCAAAATCAGATTGTTTGAGGAGAATGGGCTGAAAGTCTACTCCTACCCGTGCTGCTGTCTCGCGGGCAATTGCTTCTTCATCATAACCAGCTTCATCGAAGGTGACAGTGAAAGCCCGAACTGTTTGGGAACTATGTTTTGCTGCTATACCTAAGACAGCAGATGAATCAAGTCCACCACTGAGAAAACTACCTACTGGCACATCAGCGCGTAGCCGGATTTTAACAGCTTCTTCCAATTTGTGCCGAATTTGTTCAATATATTCAGTATTTGTGGATCGTGGTTTTGAATCATCATCTCTTGGGTAATCAAGATCCCAATAACGCACAAGTTTTACACTGTGGCGTGTTCCCAGAAGGTAATGACCAGGTGGTACTTGATAGACACCTGCAAATAATGTGCGGTCTTGGTTTGCGTAAAGGAATAACTGTTGAAAAAATGACTCGTGATCCCAACGAGCCGGAACACCTGCTGCAAATAAAGCTTTGGCTTCCGATGCTAAATAAAGGATGTCACCGACAATTGTATAGAAAAGTGGCTTGATACCGAAGCGATCGCGGGCAGCAAAAAGCAGCTGCTTCGACTCATCCCACAGTATAAATGCAAACTCACCTCGGAGATGATTTAAGCATTGTGTCCCAAATTCCTCATATAAATGGAGAACAATCTCGCTGTCAGAATGAGTACTTAATCGATGTCCCTTTTGTTTCAACTCACCCTGAATTCGTTCAAAATCGTAAAATTCTCCATTGACAATGACGTGTAATTGTGAATCTTCATTGGTGATCGGCTGATCTCCTGTGGTCAAATCAATAATACTGAGCCTTGTATGTCCCAGTCCAACTTGTTGATGAGCAGCTATCCACTGACACTGCTTGTCTGGGCCACGATAGCTTAACCGCTGTGTTGCTTTTGCTAACGCCTCTGTTGAAATTGGCTCTCCTTTCGAGAACATTGCCACAATACCGCACATAAATTACACCCCTATTTATTCAAAACTTACGAAAACCCCTCCCTCTTCTTTTTTCTCTGTGTTCTCTCTTGCCTCGTGTGGTTCTTTTAAAAAACAATTCTCATAACTCAAACACACTTGCTATAATCCGATCGCCTTTGGTCTAATACTCTTTAACTTGCTAGCATTTAATTGCCGACGTGCTTCCAAAGCCAGAGATTTTTCCTTTCTTTCCAATTCATCAATGATTCTGATTAAATTCCCCAGTTGAGTATCAGGATTTGCGACCATAGCTTTGATGATTTCTTCAAAATGGCTCAATATTTTGGCAACTGTCACGCCACAGAAGCGGCGTAAATCGTAGAGCAGATGTAGGCATAAATTTGCGCCAGGTATTGCGACGAGCGCTAAAAGGTAATGAGTACTCGCAAACGAACGAATATTATCAATTTTTAAGTTTTGTGTACCTAATTGAGAAATATCTACTTTGGAGTTTTGAACTACTAAAATACTCTCAAATAAAGGCAAATTTTTAGGTATATTACTCCAACTCTGAACTTGTACTAAGGGACTATATTCATATCGACGCAAATTTATGTGTTGGATTTGAAGAGATTTTAGCCAAGGCAAAAGCAAATCCTCAGAAGCTATTTTTACTCTTGCAGGTAAAGTATTGACAAAAACCCCAACCATAGCATCAATTCCTGTCAAGGTAACTGGGCGACCAGACAAAACCGTGCCAAAAACGACATCTTTGTTGCTGCTATAGTAACTTAAAAGTAAAGCCCAAGCTCCCATTAATAGGGTATTTAAGGTTAAATGTTCCTGTTTTGCCAGAGAAACTAATGCTTCTGTGGTAGTTAGAGAAAATTCAACTTCCTGTTGAGGATAACGTTCCTCCTGAGCAGATAATTTAATGTTATTTTCGTCTATTCCTAGAGTGGTAGGTATTCTCAAATCCTGAAGTTCTCGCCGCCAAAATATTTCTGCTGCTGTGAGATCCTGCTGTTTTAACCAGGTAATATAGTCTCGATAGGGACGGCTTGGTTGTAACTCAATATTTTTACCTTGGTCAAATGCCTCATAAAAAGCAAAAACTTCCTTAAGCAGGATAGCATCAGACCAGACATCTGAAATTAAGTGATGACAACTCCAAATTAGCTGATGAGTGTTTGCTGCTATTTGGATGATTGCTAAACGCATTAAGGGCGGCTGAGAAAGATTGAAACCACGCTTGCAATCTGCTTGTAAATAATCTTGTAAATGAGCTTCTTGAGCAGTAGGAGAAAGTTCAGACCAGTCATACTGACTTATTGATAATCTTGTTTGACGGTGAACTATTTGAATTGGTTTATTAAGTCCTTTCCAGACGAAAGCTGTCCTTAAGGTTGTATACCTAGCTACTACTTTCTGCCAAGCTTGATCAAAGGCAAAGAAGTTAAATTTTCCATGTAAAATGCACAGTTGGTGAGCAAAATACATCCCAGAGTCGGGATTGTAAAGGATGTGAAACAACATCCCCTCTTGTGTAGGTGAGAGTGTGTAGATATCTTCGATATTTTTAGGGTTCATATCTAAAGATTTGGCGTTGCTGAGTGGAAAATGGTTTCATGCAGAGGCGCTCCAGAGGAAGATTTGAGAAGAGTTGATTTGAGATTTCCATCCTTATTGGTTGAGTAAAAGCTGATTGAGTTCTTCTTGAGTTAATTCGGCTTCGGGAAAGTCTGAGGGTGTAAAATTTACCGTATCTGTAGATTGAGAAAGAGCAATTAGCGATCGCAATCCCTCTATAAAATCAATAGCTAGTTGTTCTACGGTGGATTTCAAATGAATATTTTCGCTATATCCCCAACTGATTTCTAGCTGTCCTCCCATGACTTTCCCTATAACTTGTAACAGGTGAGAACGACTAGCACTAGGACTTATAGTCGCACCGGGGGATTCACTAGCTAATCGAAAGATGGAAGATTCTCCAAAAACGCGATCAAACTGCCCTAAGTAATTAAAAATAATCTCAGCTTGGGGAAGTGTACTTAATTTTCCTGCCTCACTTTGGTCTTCGCAACAATAACGTAGCAAGCCATAACCTATTCCCCGCTTCGGAATCCGGCGAATTTGTTCTTTAATTGATATTAAGGTATCAATGGGTGCTTGAGACTTTTCTATACTCAAATACACAGGAAATACGGAAGTAAAAAAGCCCACTGTACGAGATAAATCCACTCCCGAAATAACTTCTTCACGTCCATGTCCTTCCAAGTCAATCAGCAAATTATCCATCCCTGTCCACTGGGAAATAGTCTGTGCTAAAGCTGTTAGCAACACTTCATTAATTTGGGTATTATATTTTGCCGGAATTTCTTGCAGTAGTATACGAGTTTCTTCTGGTGTGAGGTATACCGATACGATACGAGTCGAGGCTTCAGTATTCGCACCTCCTCTTAAATCCACAGGTAAAGAGCTAATTTGTTTCGGGTGTGCCAACCAGTAATTCAACTCTTGTTTGAGTTCTGGTGAATTAGCGTAGTTCATCAGCAGACAAGACCATTGCTGAAAAGAAGTCGTTTTAGGTGGAAGATTAATTACTTCTTGGCGTATAAGTTGCTGATAAGCTGTTTGCAAATCTTCCACAAGTACCCGCAAAGAAAAAGCATCTTCCGTCAGGTGATGTAAAATCAACAGCAAGCGGCTGGTTTGATGAGAACCGAGATTGAAAAAAGCAACTTTCATTAGCGGCCCTTGGGATAAATCTAAGCTGCTTTGTAGTTCAGATGCTATCTTTTCAATGGCAGATGTTTGTTCTGTTTGAGATACATCTGATAAGTTGAATTGAGAAAAAGCTACTCTTTCTCCCAAACCTTCATTCACCTGTTGCCAGATTCCTTGTTTTTGTTCAAAACGTAAACGCAGCGCATCATGATGTTCTAGCAACTTCTGGCACGCTTCTTCTAGCAAAACTGGGTCTTGTCCTGGTTGTAATTCTAGTAGAACCGCTTGGTTCCAATGGTGAGGTTCTGGAAAGTTCTGCTCAAAGAACCACTTTTGTATAGGTGTCAGGGGTATTGCTCCAATGATTGGCTCCTGTTGAGCCTGACGAATGGGAATTGTACCCACAACTGTTGCTAACTCTGCGATACTGGAATACTCAAATAACTGACTGGTGCTGAATTGAAGACCTAACTGATGAGCTTTGGCGACAACTTGAATACTCTGAATTGAATCTCCTCCTAGAGCTAAAAAATTGTCGTGAATACCTACCTGCTTAATTCCCAATGCTTGACTCCAAATGGTAGCAAGTGCCTCTTCCACTGGTGTACGGGGAGCTACATAAGTTGTTTGTGCTTCTGTAGTTTCTTCCTTCATCAGCATTTCCAGAAGTTCACGCCTTTCTGTTGAAAGCAATTCAATACGCTTTAAAAGTTCGTCACTCATGCCAATTTTGGATTTTAGATTTTGGATTTTGGATTATTTGGAGATTTTTAAGCAATGCTATTTATGGTTTTTGCGTAAAATCGTAGGGAATTGAGGGTTGGAATTTAAACGCAAAGGAGCGCTGAGGTAAGTGCAAAGGTACGCAGAGAATTCGCTAGTAATTAATGAAGTGTTGTACTAAGTTTGTATCGATAACTTTTTTTTGGAAAGCATTGCTTTGACTTCATCTTCTGAAAGTTCCTCCAGCATTTTGAGAATTTGAGCCATTTTTTCATTCTCAGATTGTGTTTGTTCTGGTGCTGGTAAACTCTGGCGATTGACTTTGCCATTAACTCCCAATGGCAAAGTATCTAGGATAAGGAAGGCAGTAGGAATCATATATTCTGGTAACTTCTGTCTCAAATAACTTTGCAATTCACCCTTGGTAGGTGCGGGTATTTGTTTAGGGACTATATAAGCAACTAAGCGTTTGCTACCCGAATCTTCTTCCCTGACGATGACAACAACTTCTCGAATAATAGGATGTTGTAACAAGACCGCTTCAATTTCTGTTAGTTCAATCCGATATCCTCTCAGTTTCACCTGATAATCGCTACGTCCTAAAAACTCGATGTTGCCATCAGGTAAATAACGCGCTAAATCCCCAGTTTTATACAAGCGACTTCTGAGAGTGGGGAGTTTTGAGTTTTGAGTTAGGAGTGAGGAGTTAGGAGTTAGAAATTCTCCCCCTGCTCCTCCTGCTTCCCCTGCTCCCCTGCTCCCTCCGAAGTTCCGAGCGGAGGAAGCCTCCGCTCGGACTTCTCTCTGCTCCCCTACCTTTTCAAAGGGGTTTGGAATAAACTTTTGCGCTGTCAGTTCTGGGCGGTTAAGATATCCCTTGGCTATACCAAAACCACTGATATGTAGTTCACCTGGAACTCCAATTGGTACTGGTTGTCCGTAAGAATTGAGCAAATATATTTGGGTGTTGGCAATGGGGCGACCGATTGCAACAGGAGTCGTAATATTATGGTTTTGACAATCGTAGACGGTAGTCCAAACTGTTCCTTCTGTTGGCCCGTATTCGTTAAATAAGGATGTCGAAGGTAGCAGTTGATGATGACGTTCTACTAACTCGCTAGAACACGTCTCCCCTGCGACAATGACGGTGCTAAGAGAAATTAACTCGGCCGGATCTATATGCGCCAACAAAGCGCTGTAGAGCGAAGGAACACTCAACCAATGCGAAATCTGATGTTGAGCGATCGCCTTTGCTAACTGCCATATATCTTTTTGGCTACCCTCCTGCACCAGTACTAAGGTTCCTCCTTGACACAGTGTCCAAAATATGCACGCTACTGAGCTATCAAAGGCGAAGGACGGAAGCAATAAAAAACTGCTAACGGGTTCTTGGTAGTAGCTCATCCTCGCATTGGTTGAGTGAAGCAAGTTTTGGTGAGTGACTAGCACTCCTTTGGGTTGGCCTGTGGAGCCGGAAGTATAGATAATATAAGCCAGGTTTTCTGGAGTATTGTTATGGATGGGGTTGTATGTACACTCCTGACTCAAGGTATTCCAGTGTGAATCTAGGCAGACTACTTCAGATTTATGGGCAGGAAGTCTTGCTACTAGATGTGTTTTAGTTAGCAGAACTGGTACTTGGGCATCCTCCAGGATAAAAGTAAGATGTTCTTTAGGATACGCTGGGTCTAGCGGAATATAAGCACCCCCAGCTTTGAGAATACCCAGAATTCCCACTATCATTTCCAGCGAACGCTCTATACAGATTGCAACTGGTACATTGGCAGTTACTCCTAGACGCTGCAAGTAATGAGCTAGGGCATTAGCTTGATGATTTAGCTGTTGGTAAGTTAGAGACGCGACGCCAGTCGCTACAACGGGGGGAACCCCCGCAACGCCCTGGCTCATTAATCGCGTCTGTACATCTGCAAAGACGATCGCAATTGCATCAGGATTTTGTGCTGCCATAGCCTCAAAGTGTTGATGGATACAGCAGTCTTGAGGATATTTCCTGGTGGTGTTATTCCATTCTTCGAGTAACATCTGTCGTTGGCGATCGCCCAAAAGACATTGCGACTCGTAACGTGCTAACGGCTGTGAAGACATTACGCTGAGTGTTTCTTGAAAATAAGTGCCAATAGTTTCTAACTGGGCATGACTTATCTGTGTCAAGTCACACTCTAAATCGAGTTGGATACAATCTGAGGCATGATTAAGATTAAACTCAGACCGCAAGGTAAAATGAGTTTCACCAAAACCCCTAGCCCCTAAAACTTCCAAATCTTTGAGACTTTGCAGACTCTCATAAACATGAAAGTTAGTATAATTAAAAACGCTTTCAACTAAAGGCTGGAGAGCCTGACGACCAACAAGTTGGTGTAAATCTGCGTAAGGATAACGCCTGAAGGGTAACAACTCTCGTTCAGCAGTAAAAACCTGCTGCACCAACTCTAACCAAGTTCCCCCCGTCAGCTGCAAACGCAAAGGAACCGTGTTCAAATGGATTCCCAGAGTTTTTTCGCCGTCAACTTCTTCCAATCGACCATTCGACTCCAGCCCTGTGAGGATATCACTCTCGCCACTCAACAAACTCATCACCCTGACGTGTGCAGCTAACAAGACGTTTTTCAGGGGGACTTCTGCTAACCGAGCTAATTTTTGCAATTGCTTGGAAAGCTCAGGGGAAATAGGGACATCTAAAAAGCCAATTTCCGGGGTATTTTTGCTGTGGTGAGCCACCACCCAACGGGCTATTCTCGTAGTTACACAACCTGCTAATTTTTGCCTCCAAAAATCTTGAGCGTCTGGCGATCGCAATGTTGCACGCTCCAAAGCCACAAAATCTCGATAAGTTATAGCTGGGGCTGGTTCAATGGCTTTGCTTTTACCCTTGAGCAGAGCATCATAATAATGTAGTAATTCTGTCAACAAACAAGCTTTGCTCCAGCCGTCAAGAATAGAAGTGTGACAGCTAAAGGTGAGATAAAAAGACTGCTCTGTGAGGCGGTGAATGAAAAAGCGAATAAATGGTGGGTCAGACCAATCAAAATTTCGTCGTTTTTCAGCTTTTATCCAGGTGGAAAGTGCTTGTTGTTGTTGTTCTGGCGAGAAATCGCGCAAATCCTCGACGTGAAAGGGAGCAGTAACTTGTTGATGAACTAATTGTAGGGGTTCGCTAAAGTTAGTTAGATTGAAGGATGTCCGCAGGATAGCATGGCGATCGACAACCTGCTGTAGAGCTTTTTGAAACAATTCAATGTCTAGATGAACTTGCAAATTGTACAGAAAAATATCATGGTACATCGGCTCATCGGGCATAGACTGAGTGTGAAAAATCACCCCAGCCTGAACCCTAGCCAAAGGATAGGCATCTTCTACATCTTTGGGTAGATTTCGCCGTTCTGCGGGGGCAATCAGGCTAAATGGCTCTGTTTTCTGAGTTCCTAAAGCACTGGGTTCAACAAAAGTAATTTCTTGTGCCAGTGATTCGATAGTCTGATGCTGGAAAATCTGCGCTAAAGAGAAGCTTAAACCTTTTGCAGTGGCTCTAGCTAACACCTGGATGCTGCGAATCGAATCTCCTCCCAACTCAAAAAAGTTGTCGTGAATGCCCACTTGTTCAATGTCCAGCACCTCTGCCCAAATCTCTGCCAATGCTTGTTCTATAGGAGTGCGAGGTGCTACGAAAGCTTTTTCCAATTCAGGTCTGACTTTACCAGGAATTGGTAGCGATCGCCGATCTACCTTACCATTTGGCGTTAAAGGCATTGCATCCAGTAACACAAAAGCCGCAGGAACCATGTAATCAGGCAGCTTTTCTAAGAGAAAGCGACGCAATTCGCTAGTGGTGGGTGCTGGTTGATGACGGGTAACGCAATAAGCAACTAATTGCTGATTGCTAAAATCTGCCTGAGAATTAGCTAATTCTCCCTTGAGTAAGCGACGCAAACCAGTAATTGTTGATGAATTTTCTACGTCAACCAGTGGTGTAAAATCTCGGTTCTGTTCCTTCTTCTCAATTTCTCTGATCAAAACAACAACTTGTTGCAATGCTGGATGTTGAATCAGTACCGCTTCAATCTCTCCTAGCTCAATGCGGAACCCCCGCAATTTAACTTGATCGTCAAGTCGTCCTAAATATTCAATGTTGCCATCGCTCAGGTAGCGTGCCAAATCCCCAGTTTTGTAAAGACGTTCTTCCCCCCTGCTCCCCCGCTCCCCTGCCCCCCTGCTTCCTTTAAAAGGGTTGGCAATGAATTTAATATCTGTTAATTCTGGTTGATGCAGATAACCCCGTGCTAAACCCACACCCCCAATGTGTAGTTCCCCCGGTACGCCAATAGGTACTGGCTGCAAGTGATTATCTAACAGATAAATTTGCGTATTGGCAATAGGGCGACCAATGGGAACAGTGTGTTTACGACTCTCTCGTTCACAAGCCCAGAATGTAACATCGATCGCAGCTTCCGTTGGCCCGTACAAATTATGTAAGTCTGCATCCAACCGCGCAAAAAATCGTTCTTGTAGTTTCAAAGGTAGTGCTTCACCACTACACATCACCTGTCTCAAGCATTGACACGCCTCAAGCCCCGGTTCCTCAAGAAAAACTTGCAACATGGAGGGAACAAAATGCAGTGTGGTAATCTGTTCCTGGGCAATTATCTGAACAAGGTAGGCGCTATCTTGATGACCTCTTGGACGAGCTACTACTAAACGCGCTCCGGTAGTCAAAGGCCAAAAGAATTCCCAAATGGAGACATCAAAGCTAAAGGGTGTTTTTTGCAACACTTTATCTACTGTTGTCAGTTGATAAGTTTCCTGCATCCAAGATAGACGATTGCAAATTCCTCTATGAATGTTCATTACCCCCTTTGGTTTGCCAGTGGAGCCGGAGGTGTAAATTACATAAGCTAAATTATCAGTTGTCACCTGACTAACTGGGTTGTCTCCACTTTCACTAGTCCAAACCTCATGGTTTTTGTCCACCAATACCACTTGCGCCCCATGTTCGGGCAAAGCAGCGAGGAATTTCTCTTGAGTTAGCAACACTGAAACCTGAGCATTTTCCACCATGAAAGCTAGACATTCTTGAGGATAGGAGGGATCTAGAGGAACGTAAGCTCCTCCTGCTTTGAGAGTTGCCAAGATACTCACTACCATTAAGAGCGATCGCTCTAGGCAAATGCCAACCAACACCTCCGGCTCTACTCCCAGAGTTTGCAGATAATGTGCTAATTGATTGGCTTGGCGATTCAATTCGGCGTATGTGAGTTGTTCTGTTTCAAATACTACCACCACTGCATCTGGTATCTGCTCTACCTGAGCCTCAAATTGTTGATGAAGACAAGGTTTACTGACGTAATCTACTTGGGTAGTATTCCATTCGACTAATAATTGTTGCTGTTCTAATTCGGTGAGGAGTGGTAGAAGTGAGATGTGCTGCTGTGAGTCAGCAACAATACCTGCTAGTAAAGTCTGAAAATGACCAGCCATCCGCGCAATAGTGGCAGCATCGAATAAGTCTGTGTTGTATTGCCAAGAAGCAGATAGTGTTTCATCCACCTCAGCCATGATGAGATTGAGGTCAAACTGAGCAATTCGCTGTTCCAGGGCTAGGGACTCTAGCTCTAGTTCTCCTAATTTTATTTTTGCTCCTGTTTCCCATAAAGCAAAAGCTGCCAAACCTGATTCATTAAGGAGGTGCGCTTTCTGCAAGACAAACATCACTTGGAACAGAGGGGAGCGACTAGGATCGCGCACTGGTTGTAGTTGCTCAACTAGACGGGCAAAGGGGTAATCTTGATGTTTGAAAGCATCTAGTACACAAGAACGCACTTGCTTGAGAAATGCCGCAAAAGTTAGGTTTCCCGAAATATGCGATCGCACCACCACAGGGTTGACAAAATACCCAACTAATGCTGCTAAATCTGCCCGACTTCTACCTGTTGTTGGCGAACCTACTAAGATATCTTCTTGACCTGATAGGCGGTAAAGCAGCACCACAAAAGCTGCTAACAAGGTTGTATAGAGGGTAGTACTGTTAGCTTGACTCAAAGCTTTGAGTTTTGCTGTTAAATCTGCATTTAGTTTGCATAACTGCGAAGCCCCTTGAGAAGTTTGCACAGGTGGTCGGGGTCGGTCTGTAGGTAAATTTAAAACTGGTAATTCCCCTGAAAGTTGTTTTTGCCAGTATGCCCAAAGCCTTTCACATGTAGGACTAGCCAGCATTTCTCTCTCAGCGCGAACATAGTCTGTGTACTGTCGGTTGGGGGGGATGAGAGTATCTTGCTGGCCAGTTTTTTGTGCTTGGTAGATAATTCTCAACTCATCTACAAGCACTGTTAAAGACCAGAAGTCAGCTACGATATGATGTACAGCCAACAGTAGGATATGTTCATTGTTTAACCGCGCGAACAACTGCACCCGCAGTAAGGGGCCAGTTTCCAAATTAAAGGGACGGTAAGCTTCTGCGATTAAGCGGTCTTTAAGAACTTCCTCGCTCCAGGTTGCAGCGTCCTCTTGCTGAAAACAAACCTCTAATTGTTCGTGGATATGTTGCGTGGCTTTTCCTTGGTCAGCACTAAAAGTAGTTCGTAAACAAGGATGACGTTCTACTAGTATTTGAAATGTACGTTGCAGGGCAGCAATATCAAGTTCGCCATACAAACGTACAGCATTGACAATATTGTAGGCGGGGCTTGAGGGTGAGAGTTGATGCAGGAACCACAAAGCTTGCTGACCAAAGGAAAGGGGGTACTCAGTGACAACTTCTGGTACTGGAGTGAAAACGATTTCCGGGGATGTCTGTACTAACCTTGCTAAATCTGCAATCGAAGAACCTGCGAGAATGTCCGCCATTGGCAAGACAACACCTAGTTGAGTTTCGATGCTGTTTTGTAGTTCAATAGCGGTTAAAGAGTCGATACCTAAAGTACTCAAAGGCTGCTGGTAATTTAAATGCGATCGCTCTATTTTCAGAACTTGCGCTACTAGCTCTTGTAATTTAGCAACTAACTCTGACTGTTGCGCCTCTGATTCTAATTCCAACAAGGTTTCACGGGTCAACAAGCTAACTATAGAATTAGATTGCTCCAAAATGCTGCTGCATACAATATCTAGACTGTTATTAATAAATCCTAATCGGCAAGCATGACGCTGAATCTTGCCACTAGAAGTTTTGGGGATAGAGCCAGTTTTCAGCAACAGCACTGCATAAACTTGTAGTTCATGTTCTTCCACTACTGCTTGACGGATAGCTCTAATAACTTCATCCCCATCCAAATTTTTGAGATAAGTGCGTTTCACCTCTATCGCCAGCACCAACCGTTCCTCATCAGCTACCTCAACGGTAAATGCGGCACTACTACTGGGTTGCAGTGTTGGGTGGCTCTGTTCTGCTGTTTGTTCAATGTCTTGAGGGTAATGGTTACGCCCTCGGACGATAATTAAATCTTTCAGTCTACCAGTAATGAATAGTTCGCCCTGGTGTAAAAATCCCAAGTCTCCCGTCCGTAGAAAAGGGCCTTTTCCAGTATCTTGCAGGTAAGCTTGGAAAGTCTGCTGTGTCTGTTCTATCTGGTTCCAGTAGCCTTGAGCTACACTCCCACCTGCTACCCAAATCTCACCCACTTCATTACTGGTGCAACGAGTCAAAGTATCAGGATTGGCAATCACAATCTGCAAATCCTCTAGGGGTTGACCACAAGAGACTAGCATCTTTTCCCCAACAGCCGGGACAACTTGATTTCGAGCCAGTGCTGTTTGCTGGAAGGGTTGCATTATTGGTGCGGCTGTCTTCAGTCCACCAGAAACCATCAAAGTAGTTTCCGCCATACCGTAACAGGGGTAGAAAGCTTGGCGGCGAAAACCACATTCAGCAAAAGTTGTGGCGAAGCGTTCCAACGTATCAGCTCGTATAGGTTCTGCTCCGTTAAAAGCGACTTCCCAACTACTTAAGTCAAGAGTCGCTCGTTGTTCGGGAGTAATCTTATTCACACAGAGGTCGTAGGCAAAATTCGGCCCACCGCTAGTAGTGGCTTTGTATCGGGAAATCGCCTGTAACCAACGTACAGGGCGCTGTAGAAACGCAACAGGAGCCATGAGAATACAGGGGATACCCAAGTACAAGGGCTGAAGCATATTTCCAATCAGTCCCATATCATGGAACAGCGGCAACCAACCGACAAAGATAGTCTTGGAGCTATGCCCCATAGCCTGCTGGATGATGCGTTGGTTATGTAGAAGATTGCCATGACTCACCATTACCCCTTTAGGTGTGGCAGTAGAACCTGATGTGTATTGTAGAAAAGCTAAGGTATCACTACTAGGTTGAGTCTGTTGCCAGTTATTTTCTAGTCCACTCTGAAGATTGTCGGTAGTCACCCACTGCATGTACTGGAGGTTTGGAGTTTGCGGCAACTGATGTTCTATCTGGGTAAGAATCTTGGTGGTTGTTAGCGCCACAGTTGCTTGTGAGTCAGCCACAATACCTTCTAATCTGGGCATGGGTCGATTCAGCCGAGGTGGATAAGCAGGGACGGCAACGACGCCAGCGTAGAGACACCCAAAAAAGGCGGCAATGTATTCTAGACCTGGCGGATACAGTAGTACAGCACGCTCCCCACTGACTAGGCAATTTTGTAGCCTTGCTGCAATAGTTCGAGCTTGACAATCGAGTTCCTGATAAGTCAAATGGGCTTCTTCTGTTTCTCCATCAAGCAAAAAAGAATAAGCTTTCTGGTTGGGCTGTTGACTGGCTTGAAAACGAAGAATTTCTACGAAAGTAGAAAAATCAATTGGTAGCCCTAAAGGTTGATTGCCCATTTGTCATACTACTCACTTACTAATCATGGTTATGAGTTCGAGCAAGATTCTTCAACTACTAAATCTAGTTATTACCTGTGTCAAAAGACAAGATGTCAAACTTCAGCTAACATAACGAGAGCGATTTTTTGGGGCAGCTAGGCTGTTAATTACTTGATTAATGATAATTATTATCATAATGCTCTTGTTCTTGTCAAGAAGATTACATAAGATTAATAATTCAGCCCTCTAAATATTGACAAATAACAGATTTTATGGTATTGCTTCACGGGATAGCACCAAGAGATGCTTTGTATTGCTTGAGCTTTCGAGCAGTGGAACAGTGGGGATGTTTGCCATCAACAGAGAGTGGTGGTCGCTTCTTTTTGGGACTTCTGGGATGCTTGCGGAAGGATTTGAGATGTACTTTAGTTGCTAAGTGCTGGAGAATATCTACCATCTGATTGAGCGTAAAATCTTCAAAGCATTGCCAATGAACCGGAGGAATCGCAATCATCATGCCTCGATAGATACCGTGAATATCATCCACCAGGTAAAAATCTGATAGCCCGGCTTCGATTTTGTCAACCCCATGTACACTGCCAAGGACTGATTTAAGTGTCGCTATTTGGTTGTAGGCTGACAGTGCCAGACAATAGGAGAATAAGGCAGCTTTGGGATAAGCTAAAGTTTCAATTTCGCCATGAAAGTTTTGAGTCAGGATTTGGAATAAAGTTTCCACACTCCACCGCCCTTGATAAAGTTCTGCCACCAGAATCCCGGAAGCATCTGTGGGTGGCAAGTTGGTGAAAATAGCAATTTCCCAATCTTGGTCACGGGTGGGACGATTCAAACCAGACTCATCAAATCCACCTGAGTCGAAAACAGTAACTCTTGAGAGTATTGGCGAACGCTTGAAGTCTCGAATAGCTGATTCATCCGTGAGGAGTTAAAAATATTTTCCATCAGGACTCGCATCATTACACGCTCCGGGGCTGGCTTTTACAAAAGCATCAAATATGGGAGATAAGTAACTGGACAGAATTAATTACACAAATTAATAATATAATAAATAAGCATAAATAAGTTGTGTATTAATTACTGTTGAAGATGATATTCATCCGAGAAATCAATCCCCTCTCAGCTAAATTACTAGAGCGAATTTATCGCCAAAGCCAACATCATCAGGTACGTCAAAGAGCGCATTGCCTTATATTAGCTTCGCAAGGAGTAAAAAAAGAAGAATTAATGAAGATTCTTAAAGTCAGCTATAAGACACTTTAGCTTAATACCTTCAGTACCTTATGGATGGCAGGATACTGGAGAATATTTAGCAATTAAAAGTCGTCGTAGCCGTCGCTTAAATGTTTTAGGATTTCTGAGCAGAAAAAATAAACTTGAAACTTATACTTCGTATCAAAGTATTAATTCTGACGTTGTTGTTCATTGTATTGATACTTTTTTTCCTGTAGTAAATAGACCAACAGTGATTGTTGCAGATAGATCTTCTATTCATACCAGCAACATTATTATTGATAAAATTGAAGAATGGAAAGAGCGTGGTATTACGATTTTTGAATTACCATCTTATTCACCAGAATTAAATTTGATTGAGATTTTATGGCGTTTTATCAAATATCATTGGATTGAGATAAGTAGAACGAGGTGAAAAAACCAAACTGTGTAAAGATAAGTAAATACGTACAA
>NZ_JCACKS010000005.1:0-23068 GCF_059505505.1 Pelatocladus sp.
GGAAATTACGTAAGTAATAATTTTGATTTTTTAAAATTAAGATGCGCTTGCCCTAGAACGCGGGGTCACGGATTTGGGCGAGCTTAAGTGCTTTTAAGTATAAATACGATCCTAAATGCCATTTGCTTGCTGATGCAAGTTAATCATGCGATCGCATAAACGCTTGAGCAGCCAAAAGTCATGACTGATAACTAAAATACCTATCTCAGTTTTACGAGCGTAATCGATAACAGCTTTCCAAATCAAAGCTTGAGTATTAGCATCTAGCATTGCCGTCATCTCGTCAGCGATTAAGTAACGAGTAAGCCTTCCTAACGAGCGAGCAACAGCTATGCGCTGGAGTTCGCCTCCGCTTAACTCATGAGGCCAGCGATTCAGCCAGTTTTGATTGATATTTAAAGCTTGGAGTAATTCCCCAGAAGGCATTTGCCCTTCTTTTAAAATTTTGCTAATCCGCCAACGAGGATTCATAGCCAACTCAGGATTCTGGAAAATCATTTGCACCGGACAATAACCCCGCATTGGTAAAGGCTGATTATCTATAATGACAGAGCCTTCCATCGTTAGGAGATACCCAGCCAGGATTTTACCCAGAGTTGTTTTTCCCAAACCGCTAGTTCCACTCAAACCCACGATTTCGCCAGGATTTATTTCTATGTTAAAATCCCGCAGTATCCAAGGTTGGTTTTGCCTGTAGCGGAAAGATAAATTTTCGCCTCTAAGCATGAATACACCTCACTAAACCATTGCAGACTTCTCGTAAGGGTGGACGATGAGTTAAACAATCTGTAGTAGCTATTGGACATCGTTCGGCAAACAAGCAACCAAGGGGAAGGGAATCAGGATTTGGTTGTGTACCCGATACAGGAATAAATTCATTCTGCGGCAAAGAACGCCAGAGTGCTTGAGTATAAGGATGACGTAATGCTTTTCCTCCATGAGTAAAATCAGTTTTAGCAGCTATCTCCACAGTTGTACCTGCGTAAAAAACAGCGACTTTATCTGCTATTTGTAATGCGGCTTCTAGTTCATGGGTAATTAACAATACACCCTTACCCTCATCGGCAAGTTCCCGGAGGTGATTGAGAGTTTCCACTACCACCTCTGGATGCAACCCCGGAGTTGGTTCATCAGCAATGACTAAATTAGCTTGCCCAATCACAGCCATTGCTACTAAAATTCGCCTAGCCATCCCACCTGAAAGTTGAAACGGAAACAGATGCTTGACTGAGGAAGCAAGTTTATAACGTGCTAAAACTTGGTCAATAATTTGTTGAGATGCATTTGTCGATAATCCCCTCAGACGTGCAATCCGATTTAGTTGCTTACCCACACTCATTAAGGGATCAAGATAACTAACAGATTGCGGAATTAGTACTATCTCTTTTCCCCGCAATTCGATTTGACGCTTATAAGTAAGATGCTCATTGTTGTAAGTTATCTTACCTGTTACCTGGGCATTTTTGGGTAGAATACCGAGAATTGCGTGTGCTAAAAGGCTTTTACCAGAGCCACTAGAACCAACAACAGCCACAACTTCACCAGCATTAACCTTCAGATCCAAATCAGCGATCGCAGTAGTCTGTTTTTGACTTAAACCCTGGTCATACATTGTAAAGGTGACACTCAGATTTTGTACACAAAGCATTCTGAACGCTCCTTGTAGTGTTATTCTTGGCTTGTTTTCGGGTCAAGTAGCGATCGCAAACTAGCACCCAAAATATCAAACAGCTTCACAGCCATTAGCAAAGCGACTCCTGGTAAAACTCCCAACCACCAGTAACCAGCCGACAGATAACGCATAGCCTCACTTAAAATCACGCCAATTGCTGGCATTTCCGGTGGTAAACCCAACCCCAGAAAGGTCAGACCGGCTTCATGTAAAATCACATGGGGAAATAGCAATACTAGTCCCACCATGAACTGAGGTATCAAATGAGGCAACAGATGATGACGAGCAATCCACAGGGAAGAATGTCCTAGTTTGTAGGAAAGCTGTACATAGTCTGAGTTTTTAATTTGCAGTACCTCAGCCCGTAAAAGTCGAGCCAAACCCATCCAGTGGGTGACACTGACGGAAATCAACAAGCCTGGAACCCCGCCACCAAGTGCAAAGGCAATCAGGATAATTAGCACAATATGAGGTAAACTTAGGAACACATCAATCAGCCATGTGATTACTGCGTCAACTTTACTATCAGGATTTTGCCAATTTCCTTGGGCAACTGAACTATGGTAAAGATTGTATAGGATAAGTGGATCGTAAGTGCCTAGTACGTAGAGAACTACATCGCTATGCAATCGGCGTTCAATCTCTTTCCAACTTCTGCCTTCTACATTGACTTGAATGCCAATTGGTTTAAGCATTTGCGCCACAGCTAATGCTAGTCCTTGGCGCTGGCTATCTTTAGCAGGGTAGAGAATGCTAAATTCGGCTTTTAATCCTTTTTTTTCTAAAATGCCGTCCCCGTTCTTATCCAGCCAGCCATCTACGGCAAGAATCTGTTTAGCTTTGTTAGCATCGGCATCTTGGATTTTAGCTTTAGCTTCTTCCCAAGGCATACCACTGACTGGAGTATAGGCAGGAGAACCATAGCCTTCAAGAATAGCATCAACCAAAACCTGTCGATTGATAGCATAGTTAATGGCTTGACGAATTGCCGGATCTGCGGTTACGTCATTGCCAATGGGGTATCCTTGAGATGTTTTCTTGCCTGTATTAGGGATATAAGGAAGCATCAATCCTGCATGACCATCGCTTCTGTGGGCGTATAAATTCATGCCAGGTATCTGCTGAATAGCAAGCGATGGGGGTATACGCGCCACATCAACTCTACCCGCCTTCGCAGCAGCCAAGCTTGCATCTTCGAGAGTTAAAAGAATTACCAACCGTTTAATATTTGGTGGCGTTCCGTAGTAGTAAGGGTTGGCTTCAGCAATAATCTGTTCGCCAGGATTCCATTGCACTAAGCGATAGGGGCCAGAACCAATCGGATTGCGGAAGTAGTTTTTGTTATGGGCGTGTTTTGGTACAATTCCCAAGCTGGCTATTTGATTTATAAAGGTAATCCGAGGCTGTTTGAGGTGTAATTCAACTTCGTAATTTCCTGTGACAACTGCTTTGTCTAACACAGACAAATCTACCAAGCCGCCACTTTCTTTAGTTTGGTTGAATGTATAGGCAACATCTTCGGCTGTGAGGGGTTGACCATCCGAGAAACGGACATCTTGACGGATTTTGAATTTCCAGATTTTGCGATCGCTACTAATGGTGTAGTTTTGGGCAAGGTCATTTACCAGTTCTAGATTTTCGTTACGGCGCAGTAGTGTACTTTGAAAAAGTGGAGGGCCGTAATAATTCCAACCCATAGTTGGGTCGAACCCCTTGTCGTCAAAATCCTCCCATGAAAAAGCCAGCACTATCTCATCTTTGGATTCACTGCTAACTTTAGTAGCTGGTGGATGTGAAGAAACTTGGCTACAAGCAGCCAATATCTGCACCAGTAATAGATTCGACAACCAGTGCCACCACTTGATTTCGCAGATTTTCAATCTAGAAATACTTAAATTCACTTTAATTATTCTCACATTTTGAATAAAAATTGTTGAATTAATTTGGAAAAATATATCTAATTTTTTATAAAAAATAAAACTTTAACAAACAATTTAATTAATTGATTTTGCAGTAGCTAAGATTTGGGAAATGATTTTGACAGAAAGTCCAGAATTTTCGATTTTTCTAAACTTTTTACCCCATGCTTCTACTTGCTGCTGCCATGAAGAATTACTTTCTATTGTTTCAATGAAATTAGTTATTTTCTGGACTGTTACATCTTGAATATCACCCACCAATCCTAATCCATGATATTGAATCCTTCTAGCATTTTCCGGTTGATCAGCACAAATGGGAAATACGTAAGGATTCAGGTCGAAGATTGTGGAATCAAAGACGGAGCAAATTGAGAAGGATGAACTTGAGCCTGGAGAGCTTGCTCAAAAAAATGAATCACAGACCGACCTTGGCGACGACAAGTTTGAACTACAGTTAACAAATTGGCAGTATCTTGAAAACGTTGCATAGACCGAGAGCCGCCACTAACTTTACGCTTGGTAACAGCCAAGCGCAGAGAACGTTCTGCCAAATTATTGTCAGGAGGAACTTGCGGGTGGTCAAGAAAGTACCACCACTGTTCGGCTTTATCTCGCAAAGACCGCAGCAGTTTCTTGGCACTACCACCAGCTAACTCAAACCATTGATGAAGAGTGGATCGCAGCGTGGATTTGAATTGAGTTGCCCAATCGTTGTAACTGGCATCGTCGCCTCCTTGTTGCCATTGACGATAATTTTGGAACACCTCATCAATTAAGTTGATAAACGTCTCACCAATGGCTTTGTTGTGAAGACCTGGTAGTTGAATCAGTTTTTTGAAGTGGCGACGCAAATGCGCCAAGCATTTTTGTTGAGCCGCAACATCGTAGCCATTGTAGACACTAAAATCATCGCTACTGATCACACCACGATATTTACTGCCCAAGATAGCTTCTAACTCGGCACGGGAGCGAGTATCACCAGCATGGAATAAACAGAATTGGGGATTGGTAATCACCCACAACCATTCTTTGATACCTTTGACTGCCCAAGGGGTTTCGTCGATATGAATGTTTGGCTGTCCAAGTTTTACCCATTCTTGTAATTGGTTCACACTCTTGGTGATTGCTGTTTCTACCCGCTCATTCGTAGCCACGAGTGTACCGACTCCAATTTCGATTTGTCCGAGTTCCCACAACATTTCTTGCTGCTTTTCATAGGGCAGATGACCGTAATTTCCCATCCATACTAAAAATGATTGCAGGGATACTCCTAAGTCTTGCCCTGGTATCATCTCTACTGGCCAGTTTGCAGTCTCTGTTGCCCCACAATGTTGACATTGACAGGTTTGTCTTTGATACTCGACGATTTCAATCGGACGTTCTAAGTAGTTAAGCAAAATTATTTATATATCTCGTTTGCCTCTTTGGTTTGGCAAATCAAGGATACAGAATAAAAAATGTCTAATTAATTTTGCATAGGTACTTACAAGCTGTGCTACCAGCTGTGTTTCCACTCGCACTGGGGAGTCCATAAATTTGGTGCGCCCACAGCATGAACATTGGTCTGGTCGCAATATTTCATATCTATCTACTCGACCAAATCCCTTTCGGGTTTTTCCTGTATGTCCTGGCTGCCCCCCTGGGCGGCGTAATGGTTTTTCTTCTACTGCTGGTTTTTCTTCTTTCTGCGTTTCCGGCTTTTTGAGTAGGTCGCTTGATGGTGGTTTTGATGAGGTTTTGCTATCTAAGTTTCTACTGAGGAGTAATTTCTCTATTTCTTGTTTTAGTTCTGCGATTGCTTTGTGTAATTGTTCGATAACGATCGCCTGCCTGATGATGATTTCTACCAGTTCTTCCTTCGGCAACTGGTTTAGTCTTTCTCTGTCTTGTTCTGGTGGCAGGTTTTTGTTCATGGAAGCGATACTCTATCTAATTGTCCCTTTTGTCAATACCCCTCTACCTGAATCCTTACGGAAATACTATCATTGGTGTTCCTGAAAATATGCATTCTTTAATAGTATGTATTCCTCCAGCTATAATTGCTAAACAAGCTCGTTCCAGAAGTGCTAATTGTGGTGCTTTGTTAACTATGATGACATCATCAGGAATAAAAGTAAAATCTTGAACACAAAGATAATCGCTCACCGAAACCACTAATTGATATTTAGGTTTTTTGGAGATAGCATCAATGACGCTTTGCATAAATTGTTTGGCTTTAGCTACAGTTAAAGTTTCTACAGCTCCTACCGTAGTTCCTAAAGCACAATAAATTAGAGCTTTATTTTGCTTGATTTTTGACCAATTAAAATCAGGTTGTTGTCTTTCTAAATCTATAGAAGCTTCTGCATAATAACATCCTGGTCTTACAGTTTCCGGAAAATCTAATTCTCCAGGGCATAAAAATAAATGTGGTAATTTTAAAGGAATCACCTGTTGAAAATCTAGCAATTCCAGAGGGACTTTACTCTTGATAGCAATTTTCTTGATAATATTTTTAATATTTATATCGATACCAATTAACCAACTGAATGCTAATTTAAATTGTTGTATCCAGAACTGAGGAGAAAATTTTATTTGTCGATTGGAATTAAGTGGTGGTAGCGCCGTAAACATATCCGTTAAATAAATGCTTGTAATTTGGCATTCATAAGCTATTAAAGCCAGTAAAGTTGAGAACAAAGGGGAGGATGTACTAATCAAAAGTAAATCGGGATGAGTCTGTTTGAGCAAAGTATGTACTTCGCGGTTCTCTCCTGTTAGGAAAGAATTAATCATAGACTTAAAATACTTGATATATTTAATTTGCTCTAAGATCAGCTTAAGCCCACTAGTTTTAAGATGATTATCATCGACTTTTCGCATAAAACCTTTTGGGAACCATCTTTCGAGAATAGGTAGAAAAGTAAAACCATGATTTTGAGCATTTTCTTCAGAATCTGGTATCCCCAAATAAAGCACTTCATGACCAAGAGATTTTAGAGTTTTCGCCAATTTCAAAGTGCCATAAAATTCGCCTTGCAATCGCCAAATACAAAATACAATTTTTGTCATGACTAAAACTCCACTGCAAATGTACCTAATACCGTCAATGGTGCTGCGGGGAGAAGACTAAAACCATCTACTTCGTAATATTTAACGTCAAAGAGATTCTTGATATTTAGACCAACTCTATAATTACTCCGACGATAAAAAACAGATGCGTCAGTTCTTAGATATGAGGGAACTGTGAATGTATTGGGTAAAGATACCTCACGTTCTGCTGCATATACTAACCCCAAGCCAAAACCTAAACCTTGCAAATTACCATTTTGAATTTCATAAGTAGACCACAAACTAGCGCTGTGTTCCGGTACACCTGCTGGTCGGTTTCCGATGGGAATCTCATTGTCTTCTGTAACAGCAGTATCTATATAGGCATAGCTAGTAATTACCTTCCAACCTGGTAATATTTCCCCAGTAATATCTAGTTCAATACCACGGCTTCTTTGTTCGCCGGTTTGGATGCTGAAATTTCTATCAACTGGATCTGGTGTTAAAACATTCTGACGAGTAATTTGATACAATGCCAAAGTTGCTGACACCCGACTATCAAAAAAATCTTGCTTAATTCCTACTTCAAACTGTTCGCCAATTTCTGGTTTGAATTGTTCATTTGTCCGGCTTCTACTAAAGATTTGGGGAACGAAAGCATTAGTCCAATTGAAATAAACAGATGTAGACTGACTTGGCTGATAAACTATTCCTACTCGTGGCGAAAATCTGCTGTCTGTTTGCTCATTTACTACTGTATTAGTTGGACGGTCTTTAAAGAAAGAGTCAACCACATCAAAACGACCGCCTGCCAAAATTTTGAGATTAGGCAAAATTTCTATTAAATCTTGGACATAAATGCCAATATTGTCTCCACCTTGCTCACCAGCAAAACTGAGAGTAAATTCTCCTGGTCTTGCACCATACACTGGGTTAAAAATATCAATAGGAGCTAAAGGAGCTTCAAAAACATCATAGCCATATTTAAATCGAGCTAATTCTACGCCAAATAAAACATTGTGACGTAAAGAACCTGTATTAAATTTTCCCGAAATTTCAGTTTGCGAGGAGTAATTTTCTGTTTTCTGCGCTCCTACAGAAGATGTTCTATCTAGTGTACGACCATCATCTTGTAAAGATATTGAATATATCCGAGCATTACCAACTTCAGTATTATTAATAGTTGCATTTAACCCCTGTCTAAATTTCCAATTTTCACTAAATTGATGTTCAAAATTACCAGTAATTGAAGCAACATTTCCGGTAGTGGGATCGAGATTGGGTTCGCCAATAAACCTGTTAACTGGCAGTTGTAAAGATACGGGATCTAAAGGTAAACCTTTGTCAAAAATATAACTATAGTCGAGATATTCAAATTCAGTGGTGAAAGTTGTACGTGGACTCAGTTGCAAAGTCAAAACGGGAGCAATGAAAAAGTTTTCCCTAGAGACAAAATCACGATAGCTGTTACTATTTTCATAAGCGACATTTAAGCGGTATAAAGCCGAGCGATCGCTTAACAATGGCCCAGTGATATCAATAGTTGGACGGTAAAAATCGAAACTCCCGATGGTCAACTGACCTTGGTAAAAGGGACTGTCAAGCGGCTTTTTCGTCACTGTGTTAACTAGCCCACTCAAGGAAAAAGAGCTACCACCACCATAAAGAACTGATGACGGGCCTTTGAGAATTTCTACTCGCTCAACATTAGCAATATCACGCTGATTTCCCTGATCCCGGAAACCGTTGCGGAGGTTTTCATACCCTGCAAACAAACCACGAATATTGTAGCCTGATGCAGTACCAAAGCCAAATATCCGTTGTACACCACTAACGTTATCTCATATCTTGCACCTATCCGTATAAACCCAGATAAACTAAAAATATACCCCATAAAGCTACCTTATTTTTATTGGCTTTTATCGCTAAATCAAGGATTTTAGCTTAATACTGAGTAATTAAAACACATCAAATTTTATTGGTGCAAGATGTAAGTTATCTGTGAATTCGTCTAAACGTGTGACTTGTCTATCCTCTAATACCTGCCGAGGAACAACTTGAATGGATTGGGGAATGTCGCGTAAAGATGCATCAATCTTTGTAGAACTGGGAGCATTTTGTACACTGTATTCACCTTCCTGTTCACCTGTTACCACCAGTTCAATGGGTTGATCGTCCTGAGCAGATGGTTGTTCTGGTGGTGTTTCACTACTAGGTTTATCTTGCTGTGTTGGTGGAGTTTCACTCTCAGGCTTAACCGTGTCTGGTATTTTTGGTGGCTGCTGTTGAGGTGTGGAGGATGTAGCTGGTATAATACCGAAAACCAAACCTTCATTGCTGTCAAACAGTTCAACTTTTGGTATGCTTGCTTCACCTATGACTGTTACTCGGATAGTATTGGCATCTAGGTTCCTTATCGTTACTTCTGTAATTCCGGTAGCTGGTTTTTCTTGGCGAAAGGAGTCGCCTGTTGCTAGCCGCAGTTGAGTGTTAGAAATATCTGCGATAAAGTTATTCCCCTCACTTTTGGTTGTAGTTTGCAGCTTGTCAGAAGCAGGAGTTTCTAAAATGATTTCTAAACCATTAGTTGTTGAAGAAAGGCGCACCCCTGTTACTTGTATGACTTCACTCTGTTGTTGATCCTGTGCTAGCCAGTCTTTAACACTGGTGTAGGGAATCTGAATATCACTGAGTTGCAGAATCTTTGTGCTGGAAATACCCTCTTTAGTCAACTTTTCCTCTCCCTGTGCTTTTACAGGCTGAGTTCCTAGCAGACAAATAGCTCCTAAAATTCCTAAATAAACCAACTTTCTTTGTTTCAAAATTTTCCTCCACACCACATTGCACACTACAACAACAAAAAGGTATTACTTGCGTTTTCAACACAAATAACTCCAATTTCTGCTGATGCAGTATGGAAAAGCAGTAAACCAATCTGACTTTGCTGAGTTTAAAAACCCAGCTAAAGTTTGCTTGTCAAACTACTTAAGGTTTATTCACCAAAAAATTTGTTGAAGTACTGCCGAAGAAGTATAACGATAATCATTATTACAATACCAAGGTGGGAAAAAAAGTCAAGCTCCTCGATTTACATATATCAAGGTTCAATAAGGGTAAGACGTAGGCTCATTTAACTTTCTCGGTTCTTCAATTGATAAGCTAATGAGCAAAAGTATATCTATCTATAATCTTCGGATCATGCGTGAAGCAGCGATCCATGTCAAAAGACTGTCCGTCAAACTTGCCCATACTTCAAATAAAATAATTTTTAAATTTTTGATTTTGTTGAAAAAATATATTAAATATTTACGAAATTTAAGAATAAGAATAATTAACTCAGGCTGATGTTTATTAATCGTCTGAGTTACATAAATACATATAAAATATAAGTATAAAAGTGAAGCAAGTAATAACAATAATTTATTGAAGGACCATTTTTGCGTACAGGCGACTTGGGATTTTTGTATGAAGGCGAACTCTTTATTACTGGTCGTCTGAAGGATTTGATAATTATCCGGGGGCGCAACCATTATCCGCAAGACACTCCGAAGCAAGAAATACGGATACCACCACTGCTTGCTCCACCACCGACACGCCACCAGAAGAACTCCATCGCCTGCAAGCAACGCAAAGGAACAGCAGGGAAAAGGTAGGGAAATTTAACGCAATCAGTGTTTTCAACCCTACCACATCCCTACCAAATCCCTTGTGTAAGATATACGTCTAAAGCGATACGACAAAAAATCACTATTGATATATTCCCTTGGCTGTTGCTGCTTGATAACTTGGAACCAACGCCAACAGAAAAAATTGACCTGAGTATAAATGGGCAGACTAAATAAAGATGCTTATCCCGAAGTTACCCTGACACTCGACTTTGGGGGAAGCGGGACAAAGGGAATTGTACAAATTAAAGGCGGCAAGCCAACAGTTTTTTGGATGGAGCCTGCTGTGATCGAGGCTCCTCATGCTTCCCTCACAGATAAAACCCGCAACTTGGGCAACGCCTATCCAGAGAATACCGCTTGGGTGGGAGTAGGTGAAGATTATCGGGCAGTGGGATATTTGGCACGAAGTACCTACAGCGCCATACCAAGGCTAAAACCGCGAAAATACGAATTAGCAGTGTATAAAACGCTGGCGGCTGTGTGGGTAATCAAGCAGAAATTTAAGTTGCCTGACTCCTTCTATTTATCTCTGGCACTGCTATTACCACCAGGAGAATTTGAAGATTCAGCGTTACTAAAACCGATGTTAAAGGATGCTCTAGCTGAATTTGACACACCGACAGGTATTGCGATCGCTAACTTGGTTGGTTACGAGTGTCTTCCAGAGGGCGGCGGTATCTATGCGATGTACTGCAAAAATACGGGTGAGGCAATCAAGCGTAAAGTCCTTGCCTTGGTAATGGTGGGATATCGCAACGCCTCGGTTTTGATATCCCGACGCGGCATTTTAGACAGGGGCAAAACAGCTAACCTGGGCATGGCGAGAATGGTTGATTTGGTGATAGAGCGCACATCAGGATTAGAGAGTGAGCAGCTAATTAGAGCGATGATTGCTGCTGGTGACGATCCAAAACCCCAGCACTTTCACAACCTTTCCAGTGGAAGCGACATTCGCTCTGGCGAGATCGAGAAAATTATCTCTGCGGTGTGTGACTCCAGGACAGAGTACGTCATTGCCCTTACCAACTGGCTCAAAGAATCACTACCGCCCAAAAACGAATTAGACGAAGCGATTATCTGTGGTGGTACGGCTGACTACTTGCGCCAAGAACTAGATACCGTGTTTCCAGCAACTCCAATTATCTGGCACGGTGGCGTAGAGATTCCGCCGACTCTGAACGAGCAGTTTTTGGGAAACCGCCTAGCTGATGTGTGGGCATTATCTGTATACCACGGAGCCAAGGTGAGGATGAGTGCCAGATTGCAGGGAACGGAGGCGATCGCATCACATGGGTGAGAGAAAAAAAGATTTTGTTTGGCGCTACCAACCAAATCTGAGTTCGGACAAAGCAAAGATGCTGACTTATATTCAGAACCAAGATTTGCACCCATCCCAAGACAAGACAGCGATGATCATGGCTGCCCTTACAGCCTACTACATGCCCCTGGCACTGCATAGTCAGGGTAGTTGCTCTCGTGAAAGTTTGGAATTGATACTTTTAGATTCAGCTACTGCTTTTGTCAATCAACTCAAATATGCCTGTACAGCACTGAATGTAGATCCAGCGCGTGTGGGCAACGTGTTGTGCAGTGCCTTTCAAATACCACTATTTTTCCAAAGCGCTCAAGCCGAGTCAAGTAATGCCGATAGCGCACTGGAATTGGACAATTTAAATGATTTTGACCTCAATACATGGAATTTGGCAGGAATTACCACAGATAGCGAAACTTTTAATTAGGAGATGCGCCTAAATATGGCAAGGATACATTTAATCGATGGTGAAAAAGGTGGCGTTGGCAAGTCGCTGTTTACTCGCGTCATGGTGCAGTATGCAATTGACAAAAAATTGGAACACGCTTTGGTTGATGCAGATATGACCAACCAAGATGTCAAGCGCTTCTACGACTATGCTGTTGATGCAGAGTTTAGCGAAGCTGTTAATAAGGGAGACAGGGCTGACATAATTTTTGAATTAGCAAGGAATAAACCCGTTATTGTTAATCTTCCTGCCAATGTATTTCCCCTAGTAAATAACTGGATTAAAAAGGGACGATTGCTAGAAGTTGCTGACAAATATGGCGTAGATATTTGTAAGTGGTTTGTCTGCGATGGGGGTTTTGAATCCATCGACTTGTTTTATCAATCAATGAATTTACACAAAGATAAAATGCTCCACGTCTTCGTGAGAAATCTTGGTAAAACAGATGATTGGAGTTTTTTAGAGAATGATGCTACTTATCAAGATTTGCAGAAAAAGTACAAAAATATACTGCAAATAGCTGACTTTCCTTTGTTATATCCGGGAGACAGGTACTTTATCGACTCGAAAAAATTCCGGTTTGATGCTCCCGATATTGAGGAAACCATGCCCATAATGTCACAACAGCGACTGTCTACTTTTTTAGAAGACTCCCACTGTGCGATCGAGAATACTCAGCTGTGGGCAAAAGACCAGCAACCGAAAAAGAAAGATGCTGTCAAACTCCAAGCTGGTGTTGGGGGATAGCGCCATGTCCTACGAATTTCACACCTTGTATTCTACAGGTACCGCTTTTAACTGCGATGTCACAAAAAGTGGTGAAGATAAATACATGGGACGGCTGTACATCCTTGCTACAGAAGACCCAGAACTACTGAAATTAGGAATTGAGAAAGAGTGGTTCCTCGCTCATGAATCAGGAGATTTCTTTATCTGTGGTCATATTAATATTGAGGGACAATGGAGTTTGTCATCCTACAAAAGTTTAGAACCCAGTTTGGCATACACCACCCAAAGTGAAATTTTTGACTGTGTATTTAGCCCAGAATATGTGAGTGCAATTTTGCAGTTGCGTCATGACCAAGCTTTAAATTTGTCTGAGTCTGTTGTATTCAAAAGTGAAAGTTTTGGTGATGACAATAACTTTTCAGATGGAAGTCAACCTGTGAAAATTGACACAAGTTTATTGCACGACTTTAGTACAAGTATTCCTAACTTGAATGTATTGAGGGATTTGCTATTGCGTTCTTCCTTAGAGGAATTACAAGAAGCTAACCTACAACAAAACGAAACTACATCTTTTGAGGAAGTGGAATCAGCTATCCCTATCATGCCTTTAGAAGTTTTAATTTCTGTTGGAGAGGAAACAACAAACTTAGAAAAAACCGAGGTATTGGAAATTCAAGAAGCCCTAATTGACAGAATTATTGACGAATATTCAGAAGACATAAGCGAGTTTATCCTACCACCTTTTGGGAAGGTAACAATTCACGTTGAAGAGGATTATTTTGTTTTGTGTTCTTCTGAAGACGGACACACTATTCTTGCTGCAACTTTGGACGGTTCTGTATTAGATGAATTGAAAGATACCGACGCGCTCAAATTTAATGATATTTTGCACTCAAAGGAAGTAGAGGTGTCTAGATACTTTGAAAATTCCCTTGAAAAACAAATTGAGACAATTGTGACTGTAGAAACTCACAACGCCGCAGTTGAACAGCAAAAAGGAATTGATTATGGTGCGTAGTTTGCGGCAAGCCAAAAATGAAAGCTTTCTTTATCGCATACTTGAAGGTAAAGACGCTGATTTTCAAAGGCGGGTGCTGGCGATCGCAGTTGAACATGGACTTTCGACAAATGACCCTTTATTTTTGGTTATGCTGGCAACCGGGCAACTTCAGGTTTTACTGGAGGATAAGCCGTCGGAGTTAGAACGCCTATTCCAACGTTGGTCTGAGGCAATTCACGACCACTTGGAGGTGGCGAAGCGCACCGCAACCGTTGGTCAAGAAGTGGAAATCCGCAGGATGATAGACCGACTGATTGCCCATTGCGAATCGAAAGAGCGAAGTCGTTTAAGGGTAATGCTACCAGCTATGGGGTTGCTAGTAGCGGCAATTGGGTTTGGCATCTTGGCAGGATTGTCTGTTCCGGTGTGGTTGGCTGGTGGGTACACGCCAGGAAAACCAAGGTTGCTGACAGTTGCTGAGGCAGAAACTTTACAGTGGGCAAAAAGTCCTCAAGGCAAGCTGGCGCGGAATATTGTTACCTGGAACTCAGAGAGTCTGATTAACCTTCATTGCACCAAAATTTCTGGTCAGCGATCGCTAGTGGCTAGGGAACGGGGTCAGGGTATGGTATCTGAATATTGTTTGTTGCGAGTGAAGACTCCTTAGTTTATGTAGCTTATTGCAAATTACGCAGTGACACCCCCATCACATACAAGTAATCTTTGAGAGTGAGACGCGATCACTAAAAGCTTTTCAACTTAAATGCAATAACACAAGTAAGTTGAAATACTTAGCCATTAGAATCACTTTTACTACGAATATTTTTTATTTTTTGAGAGTTTTTCTGGGGAAAACAGAGTTCAAAATACATGCGATCGCAAACTGATGAGAGCAAAAATTATCGCGGACTTGCGGACTTGTTTGCTGTAGGTCTGAAGATAGTAATATTCGGAGAGAGCCGCTATACAATCGAGCAAAGGGTCAATCGATTAAGCAACAAATTTTTTAAGTATTCTTACGAAATTAGGCTTGAAGGTTTTGAATATCTTCATATATTTGAAGTATTAACCGATACTAGCCTGCACTTATGAATGAACAGCGTCAAGAAGCCTATTTCATCCTGATTCAAAGCCTGCTAAATTGCCTCAGTGGTGAGGAAGCACAGATTTTGTCAGCAAATTACGATTTAATTGATGTTGGCTTATTGCAAGCTATGGACACTGTAGCAGCGGTGTTTTCGCAAAGAAAAAGTGAAAAAGCGGCGGCTAGGGCAAATCGGTTGATAAATTTGAGTAACCAAATAGCAGAAGTTCTAAAAATTCCCCAATCACCTGAAACACAAGGGGAAACAGAGAAATTAGATGCATATGTCGAATTTTTACAACAGGTACTACAAGCAACCGCAGACAGTAAGGGTGACGTGCAGGTAGTTTACTCCTTGCTTACAAATAATATAGATAAACTCGACGAGGTGTTGGCAGAAAAATTGCGCCAGTGGAGAAATGGAATTACAGAAGTTGGAACAGATGAGGAAAAATATCTACTAGCAATATCTATTTGTGTGTTTAGCGATCTAATAAGCTTTGGGATGTTCTTACAGGGAAATGTTTGGGAACTTTACAAGGGCATACCAATTGGATACGGTCAGTAGCTTTTAGTCCAGATGGTCAGATACTCGCTAGCACCAGTCAAGATCAAACAGTAAGAATTTGGGATTTTCACACAGGACAATGCCTCAAAACTTTGCAAGGGTATACTAATCGAGTTTGGTCGGTTGCTTTTAGCCCAGATGGTAAATCTGTTGCTGGTGGTTACGATGACTACACGGTAAAAATTTGGGATATTAATACAGAGAAAGTTGTACACGTTTTACAGGGACACACCAATCGGGTGCAATCAATTACCTTTAGTCAGAATGACTGTATTCTTGCTAGTAGTGGAGATGATGAAACAATATGTCTCTGGAATATATACAATGGTCTATCCTTTAAAAGTATTAAGGGTCACATAAATTTAGTAAATTTAGTTACTTTTAGCCCAGATAATCAAACTCTGGCTAGTGCAAGTGATGACCATACAATTAAGCTTTGGGATGTTAACAAATGTGAATGCCTCAAAACTTTTTTGGGTCACAATAGTCGGGTACACTCAGTTAGCTTTAGCTCCGATGGTTGCGTTTTTGCTAGCAGCAGCGAAGATCAAACTATAAAACTTTGGGATATACATACAGGTCAATGCGTGAAAACTTTACAAGGACATACCAGTCGGGTTTGGACAGTCGTTTTTAGTCCGGACGATCAAATACTTGCAAGTTGTAGCGATGACCACACAGTGAAACTATGGAATGTTAATACAGGAAAATGCTTAAAAACTTTACAAGGACATACCGATTGGGTGTTCGCAATTGCTTTCAGTCCAGATGGTAAAACTTTGGCTAGTGCAGGGCTAGATACCACAATAAGACTATGGGATGTTGATACGTGTGAATGTTTAAAAGTTTTTTTAGGGCATACCTCCTTAATTTGGTCAGTTGCCTTTAGTCCTAGTAGACAAACTCTTGGTAGTAGTAGCCATGATGAAACAATCAAAATTTGGGATATTGAAACTGGTGAGTGTTTAAAAACTCTGAGAAGCGATCGCCCTTATGAAAACATGAATATCACAGGTGTTAAAGGCTTAACAGATGCCGAAATTGCTACCCTCAAAGCATTAGGTGCAGTGGAAGATGGGGAAATGTAAAATTAAAAATACCAGACAACCAAAACTTCCCGCACATGGAAATAACAAAAATATCAAACTCTGGACAAGTAATTATTCCCGAACAATTACGAAAATCTCATGGCTGGGAAGCTGGTCAGGAGTTGATTGTAATTGATACAGGTGATGGAATTCTTCTGAAGCCTAAAAAACCTTTTGCAGAAACCACATTAAATGAAGTTGCAGGTTGCTTAAAATATCAAGGCACACCAAAATCCTTAGATGATATGGATGATGCTATCCGTCAAGGTGTAGAGGAATCATGGCATGGTGGCAGTTGATACTAACATAATTGTGCGTCTATTAACTCAAGATGACGAAGCTCAGTATCAAAAAAGTCTAGAAATTTTCCAGACACAAACGATTTTTATCCCAGATACTGTGATTTTAGAAACTGAATGGGTGCTAGCGATCGCCCTTATGAAAACATGAATATCACAGGTGTTAAAGGCTTAACAGATGTCGAAATCGCCACCCTTAAACCATTAGGCGCAGTAGAAGAAGGGAAATTGTGCGTCAATTAACTCAAGCTGATGAATTACAATATAAAGTTGCTAATCTGAATTTTTATCAGGTAAAAAACCTTTATATTTATCCAGATAAGCTTGTAAATTAGCTTCTATTTTACCAATTTTATCTGATTTTCCAGTCACTCCAGTCCATATATTGCTGAAATTTGATGATGCAGTTTTAACGCCATTTACTGCAAGAATACCATTGACTAAATCATCTGCCATCATCGGAATCATAAGTTCCATATTCTTTTTGTAAACATACTTCCATATTTCCATTAGTTTGTCTCTGGCATCTTCATTGATATAAATTTCTTTCTCTTTCGTTATCAACACCATTGCAACATGTCCTCTATTCTCCGTCACGACAAATACAAATTCTTCTTTGTCTTTCTTCAAACCTTTATACCAATAATCAATATGTTCTTTTAATTCATATTCAAATAGCGAATGTTCCATTTTCCCATTTTTCAGCAATGCTTGACGTAGTAGCTTTTCTATCTTGCTCTTCATGGTTTTATAATGTTTATATGTTGATTTACAAGTTTAGTAAACGAATCATCTCAGCCTAAATACCAATAGAAGCTTATTTTAACAAAAAGCTATATTTGTCATTTGTAATGCTAGTTTGTAATTAAAAGTAAATTGAATTGAATCATTTCTTAATAGCTACCGCTACAATAGTGATGGTGTCTATAGCATTGCTAAAATCGAACGAGGTATAAAACAGTAGCGTTTTAATCACTGTTTGTCAAGCCATGAAATTTTTGCTGATTTATTTGTGTTGCTGGGCTATTCCAATATTGTTGCAGTTCAGGAGTTAATTTGTTGATAGATGCTTTCTGATTTTTAGTAGCCTGATAAATAATTTCTTGATTATCATCAAGAATTGATAAAGTTTCTCTTTGAGTATGATAAATTGCAACGTATTTGGAGGCAACGGGAGCAGTTTGTAGCACAGCTTCTTGGTTAGCAGAATTAGCTTGAATGGCAGCGAAACTAGCATTAATTAAATTTTGTTCCAATCTTGAGCGCTTGACTTCAACTGCCGCTACATCTTTAGGTAAGGAAGGAGCAGCTGTTTCGTTTAACTTCTGATTTTGTGTTTCTTGGGAAATGCTCAAGTTAGCAGCCACTAACACATCCCGATGAAGTTGCATCTTGGTTTGGATCTGAGAAATTAGCTCTTGCATCTCGTCCAAAGGAATTGCTATAAACTTCGTTCTCTGTCCGTTTTCTAACTGGTCATATTCTAAGGGGAAAGTCAGAGTATCACTGATTCTGGTTGCTGTTTTTTGTTGACATCGCTCGGTAGGGACGGTAACGCAGAAGTACAATTCTTCAGTATTTTCTTTGTGAGTAACTCCTATAAAGCTTTCTACGCCAAACTTTTTATCAATTTCCTCGGAGAGTGCTTTGAAGGATTCTGCATTTTTACCCTTCTGTTGCATCAAGGTTTCATAGTATTCGCTACCCATTAGCACCGCCCCTAATGATGCTTCATCGTCATGCAGTAGACCTTCATTATTTTTCTGTTTGCACTTATCTTTGAGGAGCGATTTTAGTTCGTCTAAATAACTCAGTTTCTGATTTATAACTAACGGTTGTTCCTTCGTCCAGACTTCAGCATATCGAATTGTTTCTGGATCTACTTTGATGTTGGCAATTGTGGCTGGTGCTGATTTTAGAGTTGCTTGAAATTGAAATCCTTGGACTGCTCTACCTTTTCCACTTAACTTTGCAGTTAAAAGGCTGAAGGATTCTTTATCAATTACTCCCAAAGGTTTGCCATTGATTTCAGCAATAGGTGTAATATATTTACCACTGCCAGACACGTTAATTGTTACTATACCTTCTTCCCCATTCCACTCATGGTTAGAAAAAGCGTACTTTTTCAACTGACCCACTTTTAACTGATTACCTTGGGTACTGGTGATCGTAACTGAGGCGCTTGGTGGGGAGATAATTTCTGCTTCAAAATAAGTACCAATGGGTAGTTGGGCTGATTCGCTACGGAACACTCCCAGCTTTTTACCTTCAACAACTAACCAGCGTTTGTTCTGAGTTGGATTGGCAGGATCGGCAGCTTGTTCAATGTTACACCGCACTTTCTCACCCACCCACTTACGCCCCAAATGCTCGTTACTGGGTTTATGGGTTCCCACCACTGCAAATTCAGTAAACTGTAATTTGTGCGATCGCTCTACTAATTCCAAACCAAACATGGCGAAGACGGCTGATGTTTTCTTAAAGCCATGTTCTCTATCATTCGCAGTTGAAATCTGCCACACCGCAGCTGCAAATGTTTCTTTTTGGGAGTCAGGGATACTTTCTCTAGTGGTGTTTGCATATTCTCTGACTTGTTTAAAAGCGGCTCGGACGTGACTTTGCATCAGTCCTGGCAATACTTCTGGGGTTAGATTACTGAGTTCTTTATATTGCTTAATTTGTGTTTGATGTTCTTTAGCGCTTTCTGAGGAAATATACCCCAAACACTTACGGACAGGTTTACCATTTTGCTTAATTTCAGAATTACCATTTTCATCAAGGACAGGAGCAAGTGCTATCCACTTGTTTTTGGCTTGATTTGATGGGTTATTGTTTTCAACAATCATGATGTCAAATTTTTTATTGTCAAAAGCGTTGGGATGTTTAAATTCAGCCAAGCCAACAATTTCTAACTTATTACCATTCACACTAGTTGCTATGATTCTGAGTCCAGGTGCTTCTTTAACTTCCTGACTGATTTCTATTGCCCGATTCATTAATGTGTCATAGGTTTTCTTTATCTGGGCTGCTCTATCTTTTTGCGTAGAGGTGAATTCCACTCCCTGAAAAAAATCCTGAAATTGCTGTGTTGAACGAGCGACTAATGCATTTTCTGCAAATGCCTCGTTGGTCATTCTAGCCATCATGTCGATAGCACCATGACCTTTAATTTTCATTGGTCTAGTAGCATATACTTCATCTACTTTCCTTTCTTCTACCCAAAAGGCAATGTCAAAGCTTTTAATGATAAAGTTACAGGCATTGACAATTTCCGGATCAGAACGATTAGCACTTTTTCCCCTATCAACTTCTATTTGTAGTTGTCCTCCCAAAACACCAACTACATTGTGATAAAACTGCCGAGATTTTTCTAGAAATTTATCTACATCATCTTCTGATAGTAAAGGTAAGTTTCTTTTGTTTCGGCTGTAATTATATTCTGCAAGTGTATTATATTGGCTAATATCAGTTTTATTTTCAATTTCTGACTGACAAAGTTTTGCTAATTCTACAATTTCTTTTCTAATATCATCTGGATAATTAATTACTTTCTTTTGGTCATTTTCTACTGCAAGCATTATCACCGCAGCACAGGAGATATCCCTGATCAAAGACCAAGCTTCTGTGGATGGAATTGATACACATTCATTCTCAAGAGCAATACCTTTCATGCATAAATTCGCTACCTGACCAATTTTGTTTTCCATTGCATTTAAGGCTATTTGCTCAAAGGAACCAACGTATGCTTTTTTGTTGGGTTTAATAATTTTGGTATAGCGATTAGGAGCTAATTGTTTTTCCTTAATCTCTGCTGCTGTGTGAGGGAACTCCGAGGCAAGGGCAATTGCCATGCGATCGCCATCACAGTCACTGAGCGAATGCTTTAGCCCTTTTGGTGACATCTTGATAGTGCCAATGTCAAGAGGCTCGCTTGGTAAATGGCGGTTGATGTAAACATCTATAGTGTTAGAGTTGGCGGTGGGGCCGCGATAAACAATGACTTCTGCACCATCAGGGAAATTGGGGTAACAAACTTCATTTGGAGCTAAATCATGGCAAGTTTGTGCCATCGCCGAGTCAAATTTGATAAACCTACCTGTTGCACAATCCATGTACTGTTCGCGCCAATATTGTTGAAGTTTATCTATAATTTTGGGATGTTCTAATAATTGATAATGTCCCTGTAAATCTGATTTGAGGATACGATATATTACATCTTGGTCGCTGTTTTCAAATGCACTGTCAAGCAGTTTTTCTAATTCTCCTAAATTCAGATTTTCAAAATCAATAAATTCTTCTGATTCTGTTTCGATTTTTATCTGATATTTATATCGGTTATCCATAGAATTAATATAATCTTGAGCAATTTTTCTGGGGTCATTCGCTATATCCTTCAATTCTTCCAACCGTCGTTGTAATCGCGGTAATACATCCCCTTCTACACCCTGTGGAAACAAATTCCAAAATTGAGCGCCTGTTGAAGTGATTCCGTAATAAGCATCAGTTTTGTTACCAATACCCATTGTCATTAAATATTCACCAGATTTCAGAAGAGAGGAAGCCCTAATTTTCCCATTTACCCGCTCCTCTGCCCCTCTTCTTCCCTTGAGTTGGTCGGTAGAAATAATTAAGTCATATCCATTTCCTACTTTACTTAAATCGCGGGGTGCAAATGTTCCTTTTCCTATTTGCCAAGTATTTATAGTTGCGCTTTTGGCATCAAGTCCAATACGTCGTTCTTTTATACCAAAACGAGTTTGAAAAGCAGTTGCATCGTTGTTTCCTAACGATGCATGTAATGCTGCATCTATTTTTCCATCGCCGTCACCGACTAATTTTATTGCCTTATCATTTGGCATGACTCCACCATTTTCTCCCGTATTGGCATCTACAACCAAGACACGCAAATTCTTACGTTCCGAGAAACTTTTGCAAGGTGTGAACATATTTGAGCCATAAGCTGCACCAAAATGGGGAGCATCAAATATTTGCTCTCGCAACGGCTCATCCATAAAATAAAAGCGATCATCAGCTGCAAATTGAAGCGACAGCCCTTCAGATACAAATTTCTTTAAGTCGTCTTCTTTTGTCAGCCCAGCATACACTGTACCTAGTTTAAATGTGGCATTAGGAGCGAAATATTCTGCCAAACAATGTTCTATTTTTTCCGTAATTGGCTTGCCATCGATGATAATTGGTTTACCCGTTTTCGTGCAAAAATTTTCTAGGGTAATTGCCATAGTCAAAATGTTTTCAGTCTAATTTTTCATCCTTTCAATTTAGTTTGCTGTAACTTTCGCAGTAATAGTTCTTTAGACTTGAATATAACTATCGCTTTAGTGAGAAAAATTAATCTACTTTTACTGATATAGCAATCCGATTTGATTAATGAATTTACTCGTGGAGGCAGGCAATAGGCAATAGGCAATAGGCAATAGGGAAAGAAAGAAAAAAAGGAAGCTAGATGTGTACTGAGTTTTGTAAGCGCAGAGCGCAGGCTACGCCAACAAAAATCAAATAGGAATCCTATAGTTGTTTATGATTGACAATGTTGAATAGCAGGCAATAATTTATGAACGAACCACAGCCGAAACCTATAGTGCTACGTCCTTCTGTCTCGTCTAGCGATAATTTGGGAGATTTACTTGCAGAGGGTGCAATTGATATTGATGATTTGTCCGCGCAAGCCATTCGCGATGAAGAAATCCAAGAAAGCAGACGTAAAGCAACTGAAGCAACGGCTTATTTGGATGACCCAGATTGGGAACCGCCTTACGTAATTGAAGGCTCGGATTTTTAGCGAATTTTGCTTTCTTTTAATGCTTCTTGAAAACTATCAATGGCAGCTTCTAAATTATCGGCTTGTTCTCCACCAATGTGGTTACTGTAAGTTATACCCAGGTTATTTTGCCTTCTTGCCCATTCATAAGGAAAGCGATCGCGTTTTTGGGTTTCGAGGAGAGTGTGATACTCTGTAGGAGTAATGGTATTAAAATAGGTTATCACCAGTTTACGACTGTCAAACTTGTGACTTTTGTTAATTCCTGATCGGCAGTCACTAAAGTAGCTCCAACTTGAAGTGCAGTAGAAGCAAAAATCGCATCTGGGAGCTTTACCCGATATTGCAACCGAATTTGAATAATCTGTTCGATTAATAAATTATTACGTAACTGCCCAGGTAGGAAAGTCAGAGATATTCCCATGAGGGAAGAAAGATGGTAGTGTTCAAAGATGAGTCCAGAAGAAAAAGA
>NZ_JCACKS010000006.1:0-22946 GCF_059505505.1 Pelatocladus sp.
AATACAGACTTCCATATTTTTCTTTTTTCGTATGAAACCACCCTGATTACCCCTTCGCCCCTAATCCCCACTCCCTTGGGGGGAGTGGGGGCCCCGAGTTCCCCAGAGGGGACTCCACCTTCCCCAATTCCCCAATCCCCAATCCCTAATCCTCAATATGTCTTATGTCTGAATCAACTCCCATTACCTCCGATTCCAGTACACCCACAGAGAAAGCAAATGCTACTGTTGACCGCAGTGCTAAAACCAGGCAACTCTTGGGTATGAAAGGTGCAGCGCCTGGAGAAAGTTCGATTTGGAAAATTCGCCTGCAACTGATGAAGCCAATTACTTGGATTCCTCTGATGTGGGGTGTAATCTGTGGCGCGGCTTCTTCTGGTGAATATACCTGGACACTTGAAAATGTCTTAAAAGCAGTACTTTGTATGTTGCTATCAGGGCCATTGATGGCAGGTTACGTACAAATAACGAACGATTACTACGATCGCGAAATTGATGCCATTAACGAACCTTACCGCCCTATTCCCTCTGGAGCGATTTCCATCCCACAAGTAATTACGCAAATGTGGGTATTACTTATTGCTGGTGTTGCTTTGGCATTTGCCCTCGATAAATGGGCTGGAAATGAATTTCCCACAATTACAACGATCGCCATCATCGGTTCTTTTGTTGGCTACATTTACTCTGCACCACCTTTAAAGCTCAAACAAAATGGCTGGTTGGGTAGCTATGCTTTAGGTGCAAGTTATATTACCTTCCCTTGGTGTGCTGGTCATGCTTTATTTGGTGAACTCAACTGGAAAATTGTTGTTCTTACCATGATTTACAGTTTGGCTGGATTAGGTATTGGTATCATCAATGACTTCAAAAGTGTAGAAGGCGATCGCCAACTCGGATTACAATCACTTCCTGTAATGTTTGGCGTCACCACCGCAGCTTGGATTTGTGTCGCCATGATTGATGTTTTCCAGATTGCGATCGCAGGCTATTTAGTCTACATCCACGAAAATCTCTATGCAGCTATTCTGTCATTGCTAATCATCCCGCAAATTACTTTCCAAGATATGTATTTTCTGCGTGATCCCCTAACTAACGATGTCAAATATCAAGCCAGCGCCCAACCTTTCCTTGTTTTGGGAATGCTTGTGGCTGGTTTAGCAATTGGTCATGCTGGAATTTAGTGAACAGTTATCAGTTATCAGTTATCAGTTTTTGATAACTGATATCTCTTTGGTAAGAAGTCACAAGTGGAGAATGAGAAGTTAAGATCACTCATAAGACCTCGCGGGTAGTGTTTCCTCCCATAGCCCATTACCCATTACCTACCTCAACGTATAGACTTAAATGTTCAAGCGGACATGATATAAGTTCTCATTTCTCACTCAAATTTTTTTGTAGGTTTTCGCAATTATTGCCGTGTTGCAATGCAAATAATAAACTTTCTTCTTCTTATAATTCCAAAGCTTCTAGTACCGATTTGTTTCGTCAGCGCTTGGGTATTAATGACTATGGTTGTTTGGAGTCTGTGGACTGCAACTCGTGATGGTGTTAAAACAGCCCAAAAAATGCATCAAATTCCCTGCGCTGGCTGTCAATATTTTACCGATGATCATCGTCTTAAATGCACTGTTCATCCTTCCATTGCTAATACGGAAGAAGCAATAAATTGTATGGATTACCAACCACAGACGAATTCAATGCTTTATTAGGAACTGAAGACTGTGGTCTATCGCATTAATTCTGAGGAGTTATACATCCTCGACAACTTTTGCTAAGTCGAGGAGCTGAACACCCACAACTCATCAAAATTAATAGCACAGATTATATCAGGTTCGCTTGATTACTTATGATTCCCTTTGAACCCCACCCCGACTTCGCCATCCCTCCCCGTTTGCGGGGCTACGGTGTACACACAAGTCAAAATTTTTCATGTTGAAACTGTATCCCGCCTCGGAATAAATTCCGAGGCGGTACAGATGCTTGATATTACTAGCCCTTTGGCATTGTTAATGCATAGGCTTACATTGTTAATGTATCGGCTTACATTGCGAATGTATCGACTTACATTGCGAATGCATAGGCTTACATTATGAATGTATCGGCTTACATTGCGAATGTATCGACTTACATTGCGAATGCATAGGCTTACATTGTTAATGTATCGACTTACATTGCGAATGCATTTTTATACCATTTTCATATGAAGATGCATAGAAAGAACCCCACCGCCTTCGGCACCTCCCCTTGGTAAGCTGCGGTGTACACAGAAGTCTTATAAAGTTGCCTAGTAGCGTTTTGATCCCCCCTAACCCCCCTTAAAAAAGGGGGAACTAGAATCAAAGTCCCCCTTTTTTCTAGCGTAGCGGCGCGTCAGCGCGGGGATTTAGGGGGATCAGAGGATTTATGTGTACACCGCAGCCTTGGTAAGGGGAGGTTGGGAGGGGTTAAAATAATGTGCAGCTTTACAGAGAATTGGTATTAGCTCTTAAGTCATTTCCAACAAAACTTTTAACACACCTCTGGTTTGAGCGTGGTCAAAAGCTGCTATTGCTTCCGTAAGTGGGTAATGAGCTTGAATTAGAGGTTGTACGTCCACTTTTCCTTCTGCTAATAGTTTGAGTGCAGGTGAAAAAGGGCCGCAGCGTGAACCAATCAGAGTAATTTCATCTACTACCAAAGAGGAAGCATCAAAACTGAGATTGCCAGCATAGGTACTTTTGAGTATTAACGTACCACGAGGACGTAAAGCGCGGCGAGCGATCGCAAATCCTTCAGCATTACCAGTACACTCTACAGAAATATCAAAACTCTTGTCTGTAACCGCATCTGCAAAGCCTGTTTTAATACTCCGTGCTTCCAGATTAGCCAGCTTATCACGATGTCGCCCTACTACCAAAAGGTCACAGCCTGTCAAAGCTAAAGTTTGGGCTACCAATTGTCCTAGCTTACCATCCCCAACTACTAATACCCGATCATCTGGATGCAATGCTATCTGTTGTTGAATTTCCAACGCCGCAGCTACAGGTTCGGTAAATGTCGCAACTGCTGTGGGGACAGTCTCTGGTACAAGATGAAGATTTTCTACAGGTAAACAAAGATAGTCAGCAAAAGCACCATTGCGGTTGACAATACCAAGCACAGTCCGATTTTCGCAATGAGTCGAGTTCCCGCTACGACAAAAGCGACATTTTCCGCATACAGCGTTAATTTCGCCGACAACACGACGATTCACCAAGTTTTCTGGGCCTTGTTCCACAACACCAACAAATTCATGACCTAAAATGCCAGTGTAAGGGTAATAACCTCTGGTGAGTTCTAAATCAGTGTTACAAATTCCAGCACATAAAACTCGTACTAATGCTTCCCCTGGTGGTCGTTCGGGAATAGGGATATCAGTACGTAATTGGAGTTGCTTATTTTCCAGCCAGAGTCCTTTCATATTAATAGCTGAACTTATCCAGCGTTGTATAAAGAAAATGACAATATTTATTCAAACCAAATTACTGGCGTACGCAAAAATATTAACAAATGAACAGCAAAGCTTCCAAACTAGAAGATTATTTTTTTACTTTTTTGCTTTTACTTTTTACCTGATGATCTCGACCTTACCTGCTTGGGCTGAAACTGTCAAAAGTTCTTGCCCTCCCAAGTTAGTCATGGCTGCACCGCCCAGTAATATAGATGCTATCTTTCCTGACTGGAATAAAAGTTGTGGGAAACCAGAGAATTTTATTTACAGTCGCCCACAGATGTTATCGGAACTAGCACAAGCAAATGTTGTATATCTGGGGGAAACTCACCACAGTTCAGTTGATCATCAAAATCAACTGCAAATTATTCAACAACTCCAGCAGCGTCATCCGAAAATTGTCATTGCAATGGAAATGTTTCAACGTCCCTATCAAAGCGTTGTTGATCAATATCTAGCAGGTATACTTACTGAAAAAGAATTATTAGAGAAAAGCGAATACGAAACACGCTGGGGTTTTCCTTGGGAATATTACGCCCCAATTCTCCGGTTTGCTAAAGACAAACAACTACCAGTCTTAGCTTTAAATACTCCAACAGAAATTACACGCAAAGTTGCTAGTCAAGGATTAGAAAGTCTCACAGTATCCGAGAGAAAGTATATTCCGCCTTTTGCAGAAATTGATACAAGTAACCAAAAGTATCGCCAATTATCATTACAAGCTTTTCAACAGCATCAAAGTGCAGGACATGGTAATAGTTCTGGTGCTGAACGCTTTTTTTTGGCTCAAGTGTTATGGGATGAAACAATGGCAGAAGGAATTGCTAAGTTTGTCAAAGCGAATCCAGATTATCAAGTGGTGGTGTTAGCTGGACAAGGACATATTGTATATGGTTACGGAATTCCTAGCCGTGTTGCACGTCGTCTTGGAAATCAGAAGTTAATGCAGCGATCTGTTTTACTCAGTCCTCCTCAAGAAGCAATCACGGGTAAAGATGAGGTAGCGATCGCGGATTTTGTTTTTAAAGAATAAATTTTAAGTGTAGCTTTGCGTAAAATCATGGTTTTTTAATGCAAAGACTATGCGGAGGTGCGGAGTCTTGACATTGAATGTGGATCAAATCAACAAAATCTAAAAACCACACAAGGTTACGCAAACCTATACAAGTAGCTGCAATGGAGACAATCACGACTAAGAGTAGAGTCGAGAGATTGGTTTGCAACATCATTTTTTCTTAAGATTTTTATCCAAAAAATATTTGTGCTTCTTCCGGAATGCTGAACTTTGGCTTTGTAGCTTACAATAACACCACTCGATGGTGATTATGAATTAAATCTCCTAACTTTAAAGTGCTATATCCTAAACTCACCACACTGCTACAACAGTGTGGTTTTATATTGGGAGTTTAACCGCGTTGCATTTAAATTATGACGGTTCAAATCTTTAATTTGTCCACATATGGCTTAAACGTAGACACCAATTCTGGACGACTGACAACTAAAGTAGGGAAAGAGCGATCGCTATAATCAACTCCACTAGACAAAGGAAAAGGTTCAGATTTGAGTGAGATCCAACTTCCACCCGCCGCTTGAACTATAACCCAAGCCGCAGCAATATCCCAAACTTTTGGTGTTGCTTCAATACTACCAAGTACAGCACCTGTGGCAACTGTCAGAAAATTGTAGCTAGCAACGCCCAACATCCTAATTTTACAGGGAAAATCTTTTTGAATTACCGAAGTACTACGGGAACAAAGGTTAAAAAAGTGATGTTGACTAGGTGCTTCATCACTAGTTTGAATCGGCTGATAATTACGAAAAGCCCCAGTAGATGCGCCTAATCCCGATGAACCTTCCCAGAAACCGTGAAATGATTCTCTCAGTGGTGGTACGTAAACATAACCAAAAACAGGCGTACCTTGATACAACAATCCTAGTGAAATTGACCAGATAGGAATACCCCGCGTAAAGTTAGTCGTGCCATCCAAGGGATCAACCACCCAACACCATTCGGTGCCAGGGAAAACCTTGTCGCCCTCTTCCGTCAAAATCCCATAACCAGGAAATGTAGAGGCGATCGCATTCCGCAATTCTTGATCAGCCCATTTATCAGCACGAGTTACTAAAGATCCATCCGCTTTATGGGAAGCCTGTACTTGCCCAAAATCTTCCATTAACTGCTTACCTACCCTAGCGGTAGTAGTTTGAGCAAATTCTAAAACTGTAGTCCAAAGTTCTGTCATTTTATAAATGGTCAAGGCTTAAGAGTATCTCTGTCAAAATGAGTAAAAACCTGCTTTAATTGGCTGATTTTTTACGATTCGACTTGGTGTCTACCTACGGTAGGCGCGTAGCGACTTCTGCAAGTAGCCGCTTGCGCGTCTAAGGTGTCTTAGTGGTTAAATTAAAATCTATTTCTTCACCACCAAGACACTGAGACACTAAGCTAATCTAATTCGCTTTCCAAGATAGATGCGATCGCTTGTTTGGCATTTTGCTGAAATTCTGTGACATTCACGCGAGTTAATAAGCTAACTGCTAATAAAATCACCACAGCTTGAGTAGCAAACACCAATCCATAAGCTAATAATGGTGTTGTTAGTAAAGATTTACCCAGGTTTAGCATTGCGCCACCAGAAACCGTAGCTAGCGCTCTGGCCATTGCTTGCGCTAATCCCCAAGCACCAATGAATGTGCCAGCAGTTTCCGCAGCAGTCAGATCCAGCATTAAGCTTAACGCCCCAGTTGTTGTTACACCAGAAGCAAAGCCAAACAAGATTAAACTCCATTGCAGGAATTTAGGATTAGCAGTTGTCCCGGCTAGGAGAATTATGATCAGCGAGACTGCTACAGCGATGCATCCGAGCTTAGTTGTATTTTTCTTACCTAAACGAGGGGCTATCAAAAAGCCCGTCACACTCAAGCCGATCAGGGTTCCTGTACCAAAGAAAGCATTTAGTTTTGTCGTTTCGGCGATCGTCATGTTAAAGACTTCACCGCCATAGGGTTCCAACACAGCATCCTGCATAAACAAGCTGAGTGTCATCAACAGCAAAAATGTGAAAAAGATTGCTGTTTGGCGGCTAGCAGTTAACACCCGCATTGCCATACCTAAAGTAATCTTATCTTCGCGGTTAATTGCCATAGAACGCATCGTATAGCGGGAATATTTCTTTTCCACACCGATAGTTCCTAATAGGCAAAGTCCAAACGCAATACCTGGGACAATCAAAAACAGGCGATTGACTTGAGTTTGGACTACCTCTAGAGGTGCGTTTAAGGCAATTTGTCTGAGTAAACCACTGCTGATAATTGCTCCAATAATAATACCCACCATCAGCATTGACCACACAACCCCTACCAATTTTGAGCGGTTGTCTTCATCAGAAACATCAACTAACAACGCTGCAAATGGTGTGGAACTAGCACTAATAGCAATTCCATAGAGCGCAAAAATAAAAGCTAGAAATAGCGCCCAACTAGAAGATTGAGTTGTCCAACTTCCTGATTGTAAACTCAAGCCTAATTGCCAAACGACTTGCACAGCTAAAAATGAAATGATCGCAAATAAAGCCGCACCTACCCAAACATAACCACTACGGTGATAGCCAAGTAAAGGCTTGGTGTCTGACATTTGCCCAAACCACACTCTGATCGGAGCCACAAATTGATGCATAGCGATCGCCCCAGCTACAATTAGTGCTGGTACTCGCAACTCCTCAATCATGACTCGATTTAGCACTCCCAGAGTCAGAATCGACATGATGCCCAATGCCATCTGAAATAGGCCTAGTCGAAACATAGTCCATAGTTTCACTTTGGGAATGGATGTGGATTTTCCTGACTCGTTTGATTCAGAATTGGGTGACACATCACTGGTTGCCATTAGCCACTCCCAATCAAAACAGCAAAATTATTCCATAATAACCAAGATAAACCGTAATCAGTTATCAGTTACCAGTTATCAGTTATCAGTGAATAAAAAATAAATGTAAAGTTAGACTAAATAAAGTAAAAAAATGTAAATAGGATTTATCAAAGTGGAAAGCATCACATTGGGGCAAAATGGGCCAATTGTTACACCCCTGTGTATCGGTACTTGGGCTTGGGGCGATCGCTTGTTTTGGAATTATGGCAAAGAATACGGGCTAGAGGAATTGCAAGCCGCTTTTAATGCTTCCTTAGAAGCAGGTATCACTTTTTTTGACACAGCAGAAGTTTACGGTTTTGGGGTTTCAGAAGAGTTAATCGCGCAATTTATGCAAAAAAAAGACCAAAAAGTCCAAATTGCTACCAAATATGGGCCTTTTCCCTGGCGCATTACAGGACAGTCTGTTGCTGATGCTTTAACAGAAAGTCTCAAGCGCTTGCAAGTCCAAAAAGTTGCACTTTATCAAGTACATTGGCCTTTTGCTTTTTTAATGAGTCAAGAAACTTTGATGAACGCCCTCGCAGATGAAGTGGAACGGGGCAGAATTGCAGCAGTAGGAGTGAGTAATTACTCAGCTTCGCAAATGCGAGAAGCACACCAAATATTAGCTAGGCGTGGCGTGCCTTTAGCTGTCAATCAAGTGCGCTACTCTTTGCTAACTCGCCAAATTGAAAGCAATGGTATTTTTAACATTGCTCGTGAATTGGGCGTCACAATTTTAGCTTATAGTCCTTTGGCACAAGGGTTACTAACTGGTAAGTACAGCGTTATTGGAAGCACTACCCCCAGTGGTGCGAGAAAATTAGACTCGCGCTTTAGCAAAGAAGGCTTGCAAAAAATTGAGCCAGTCATCTCTTTGCTATGCCAATTTGGAGAAAAATATAATCGCACTCCTGCTCAAGTATCCCTGAATTGGTTGATCGCCCAAGGCAATGTCATTCCTATTGCTGGGGCGAAAACAGCGCAACATGTACGAGATAACGCAGGCGCTTTGGGCTGGAGATTATCTGACGATGAAATTACCCAATTAGAAGAAATTAGTCGCCCTTGGCTCAATTAAGTTAACAGTCAAGAGTTCATGAGTACAGAGAATTTCAAATTGACCCTTGACCATTGACCAATGACTACGAAGCAGATTCTCTAGCTTGATGAGAACTGAGTTTTTTCGGCATCGGAGTATCCCCCCGTCTTCCTGTCTTCAGTTTGGGCTTGGCAGAACCGCGTTTATCTCCTTCTCCACCTGCTTCTGATGATACCCAAGAAGAACGGCGGGAGCGGTGTTCACCACTAGACTCACGGTTAGAATCGCGACGGTTTCCACCTCGTAGTTTGGGTTTGGGGGTGGCTCGGAGGTCTTCTTCGGGGTAGTCGGCTTCTGATAATAACCAAGCAGGACGGGTTTGGTCGTAAGCAATTTGTAATGCAGCTGCGGCTATAGCATGAGAGTCATATTGTTCGCTCAACTGGCTAACAATGGATAAAAATGAAGCCATACGTTCACCCACCAAAGCTTCCTGCACTTGGGTTTGTAATTTTTCCAGTTGTCTAGCTTCAATTTGCGCCCGTGTGGGAATCGAGAGTAGTTGCCAACTTTGACGCACATGGCGTTCAAACAACTGCTGCTTGCGTCGTTCAAACGGCTGCACCAAGGTAATGGCAGTACCTTCTTTACCCGCACGACCAGTACGACCGATGCGATGGACATAAGTCTCTACGCTATCAGGTAAATCAAAGTTGATGACGTGGGATAGTTGGTCAACATCTAAACCTCGGGCTGCAATATCAGTAGCTACTACCCAGCGCACCTGACGATTACGGAATCTGTTCAACAAACGTTCCCGTGCTTGTTGAGATAAATCACCGTGGTATTCATCAACGCTGTGACCAGCAGCTTGCAATTGATTGGTGAGTTCAGCGGCGGTGCGTCTAGTACGAACGAAGATCAAAGCTGTTTCTGGATCTTCCATTTCCAAGATGGGCTGTAAAGCTTTGACTTTTGACCAATGGCGCGGTACTAGGTAAGCTACCTGATTAATCTTATTCGGAGCAGCTTTTGGTTGTTCAACGGCGACTGTTACTGGATCGTTGAGGAACTTATTCACCAACTGCCGAATAGATGGCGGCATTGTCGCAGAAAATAAAGCTGTCTGCCGTTCTTTTGGTGCTTGGGAAAGAATCTTTTCCACATCATCGATAAAGCCCATACTCAGCATTTCGTCGGCTTCATCTAACACAAACCATTTGACATTATCCAGTTTCAGACAACCTCGCTCTAGCAAGTCTATGACTCGCCCTGGTGTACCCACAACCATGTGAACACCGCGCTTGAGTTGTAAAATTTGGCGATCAATAGATTGACCACCGTAAATTGCCATGACACGCAATCCTTCGTTGCCAAGAAACTCACTAATGGCAGCTTGAACTTGAATTGCTAACTCCCGAGTTGGGGTCAAAACAATTGCTTGTACTGCTTTTTTACTGACGTCTAGCCGTTCTAGAATTGGCAGAGAAAAAGCTGCTGTTTTGCCTGTACCTGTCTGGGATTGACCAACTACATCACGACCGGCTAAAAGTTGGGGAATCGCTTGAGCTTGAATATTGGTTGGTGTGGTAAAACCAAGTTTTTCAATCTGCTGAATGCGTTCTGGTGAAATACCTAATTCTTGAAAAGAAAGGGTCATTAAATCTCCTAATTTGTATTTAGTTATTACTTATTGGTTAGTGGTTAGTTATGTAATACTAATTACTAACCATTCCGTACAAGTCGTACGTATCAGCTTCTTTGATGGCTACTGGTACGATAGTTCCCAATCTCGCTTGCCCACTAACGTAAATTTGACCATCTACTTCGGGGGCAAATCTTGCAGAACGACCGATTAATTCTCCTGTTAAGGGATTTTCTTGTTCAATCAAAACATCAACTACTCTGCCAACTTCTTGCTGATTTTTATGTAGAGAAATCGGCTGTTGCAGTTCCATCAGTACTTCCCGCCGCTCATCTTTCACTATTTGCGGCAACTGTTCGCTGAGACTGTAGGCTGGTGTTCCTTCTTCTGGTGAGAAGGTGAAAACACCCACATGGTCAAATTCATGGCGTTGGATGAAGTTAAATAAATGCTGAAAATTTTCATCACTTTCGCCAGGAAATCCAACTATAAATGTTGTCCGCAGTACCGCCTGTGGTAGTGCCTCCTTGATGCGTTCGATAATTGCATCATTGACTTGTCCTTGCCATGGACGATTCATAGCGCGGAGAATTTCAGGATGGGAATGTTGCAAGGGCAAATCCAGATAAGGTAAGACATTGGGTGTTTCACGAATTGCCGCGATCACATCTGGAGTCAGCCCTGTGGGATAAGCGTAGTGCATCCGAATCCAGGGTATATCTACTTTCCCCAAAGCACGAAGCAATTCGGCTAATTTGGGCTTCCCATAAATATCTATACCGTAATTTGTGGTGATTTGGGAAATCAAAATGATTTCCTGCACTCCTTGACTTGCTAACTGTTGAGCTTCCGCGACTATTGATTCTATAGTACGCGATCGCTGGTTTCCCCGCAGATGCGGAATGATACAAAATGCACAGCGATAATCGCATCCTTCCGCAATTCTGACATATGCCACACCTTCGGTTGTAGTGCGATAGCGGGGTGTGGTTTCATCGGCTATATAGGTTGGTTCGGTGCTTACTTCTAGTATGCGATCGCCCTGTTCTACTCGTGCAATCACATCAACTATTTTATGATAATCACCTGTACCCACTACCGCCACTGCTTCGGGCAACTCTTCCAACAATTGCTCCTGGAAATGCTGCGCCATACAACCTGTAATGACGATTCTTTTATTGGCTTCTGCCAGGTCTACCAAAGTCCTGACAGATTCCTCCCGAGCTGCTTCAATAAAACTACAAGTATTAACAATAACGTAATCTGCTAACTCTTCATTAGAATCTACGCCATAGCCTGCTTCTACCAGCAGTCCTAACATATGTTCGGTATCTATTCGATTTTTTTCACAACCCAGGTGAGATATTGCAATGGTTGGTTTTTCACCCATACTATATATATAAAGTTTTAGTTTTCTTCACTCCAAAAGTTAAATTTTAACTAAGGATTTTCAGACATTTGCTCAAGAGGCAACTCTTTTGCATCATGCCCACATCACAAAATCCAAACGCACCCAAGGGAATCTATGATCCCAATGAATTGCAACAGAGATCATGCTAATATTTTTTTACTATTCTGTGTTTCCAAGGGAAAAACGAATAGCTGGTGGGTAAAATAGACACTCGTAACTTTTTGTTGCAAATTGCTTTTGGTATTTTACATTACCGCAGCGCGTGCGTTGTGAATCTACTCTACCCTAAAAGGAGCCACTTTCCCCTATGGGATGTGTGGTGAGAAGTCGCTACCATCTGGGAAGATACGCACTAAAATACGCCTTGACAGCAGTAATGCTACCAATAAGTTCAGGTTTAACCTGCAACTGTAACAGAATCGTTACCTGCTTGACGAAAAACAGCCACCTTGTGGAAAGCCGCTCGGCGCCTCGTGCGTCTTGTGAGTTGCAAACTCCTCTTGTAACCAGTTTTTATCTTAACATATCTTATGGAAGGTTTTACGTTAATTTCCATCTTGAGGGGGAGGCGGAAAACCGACCAATACAAAACAGAAGTTGAAAAAGTTAATCAAAAGTCAACAGTCTAAAGTCCTAAGTCAATAGTTCAGAATAATCAGTCTACAGGTTATTGACTGCCAATTTTAAATTCTGGATTGTAAATTTTGGATAAAAATTTTTGAGGAAATACTCCGACTGCAAATCGGCTAGAACAAAACCAAAATTGATCATCTAGAGTCGGCAAGCCCTGGAGTCGGATAAATCCAAAATCCATAGACTCTTCTGCGGCTACCCGCAGGGTAATCCAAAATCCAAAATCATGCCACATGCTACGTGGCTCCAAAATCCAAAATCGGTAGACCATTGACTATTGACCATTGACTATTGACTATTGACTCTGGACTGTGTGTTACGGATTAAAGACGTGGACTTATATCAGCTGTTTAAAACCCACACACCAATAATTGGTGTAGTTCATTTACTACCCTTACCTACCTCGCCTCGTTGGGGAGGTAGCCTCAAAGCGGTAATTGACCGTGCCGAACAAGAAGCAACAGCCCTAGCCAGTGGAGGGGTTGATAGCATTATTGTAGAAAATTTTTTTGATGCGCCGTTTCCTAAAAACCAGGTCGATCCTGCCGTTGTCAGTGCGATGACTATAGTAGTGCAGCGAATACAGAATATGGTGACACTACCTGTTGGTATTAATGTTTTACGAAATGATGCCAAAAGTGCTATGGCTATTGCTAGCTGTGTAAGAGCGCAATTTATCCGTGTGAACGTCCTCAGTGGGGTGATGGCAACCGACCAAGGTTTAATTGAGGGAGAAGCCCATCATTTACTGCGCTATCGGCGCGAATTGGGTAGTGATGTCAAAATCTTCGCTGATGTCTTAGTTAAGCACGCTCGTCCTTTGAGTTCTCCAAATTTGACTGTGGCTGTGCAAGATACTATCGAACGAGGTTTAGCAGATGCCGTCATTTTATCTGGTTGGGCTACAGGCAGTCCACCTAACCAAGAAGATTTAGAATTAGCTGCACAAGCAGCAGCAGGTACACCAGTATTTATTGGTAGCGGCGCATCTTGGGAAAATGTTGCGACATTGTTACAAGCAGCAGATGGAGTGATTGTCTCTAGTTCCTTGAAACGTCACGGGCGCCGCGAACAAACGATTGATCCGATTCGTGTTAGTCAATTTGTGGAAGCCGCCCACCGCAGTTGGAACAACAGAAGCGATCGCAAATCTATTTCTTCTGTGAGCTTAAAATCTTAACTGGGGAGCGGGGATCAAGGATAGGGGATAGGGGACTAGGGATTGAGGAGACAAGGGAGAAAATAAACACCTATTCCTAATTCCCTATTTCTAATTCCCAATCCCCGATCCCCGATCCCTGATCCCCTATCCCATTTACCAATACCTGCTTATGAATCGTCGCCTTTCTTCTACTCCTTGGATTTATCGTCGATCGCGTTTAATCATTGGTGCGATCACCACTTTAGGTGCTTTGACTACTGCTTATCTGACAGTAGTTAAATTTAGCCAAAGCTCTGCTGCTTGTCCGACAAAAAGCTGCGATATAGTATTACAGAGCGATTATGCTACAGTTTTTGGGCTACCTTTGGCTTTGTTCGGCTTTTTGGCTTACGTGGGTATGGGAGTTTTTGCCTTAGCCCCGTTGGCTGTAGACCCAGTTAAAAAGAAAGATTCTCGAACAAAGCTGGAAAATCTCACTTGGTTGCTGCTTCTGAGCGGAGCGATCGCCATGTCGGTATTCAGTAGCTTTTTGATTTACCTATTGGTATTCAAAATTAAAGCACTGTGTCTCTACTGTGTGGCCTCAGCAATTTTTTCCTTCAGTTTGTTGGTGCTAACGATTGTTGGTCGTGCTTGGGAGGAAATCGGGCAAATCCTTTTTACTGCCATTGTTGTCGGCATGGTGACGTTAATTGGTACTCTCGGTATTTATGCTTCTCCACCAAATAACAATAGCGGCGTCACTATTGTAGAAAATCCTGGGAAAGCAGCAATCATCAGTTTTAAACCAGTGGAACAACCCAAACCAGGTGTGGGGTGGGAAGTTACAACTACTTCTGGTGAGGCAGAAATTGCTTTAGCACGTCATCTCAAACAAATAGGTGCTAAAGAATATATTGCTTGGTGGTGTCCTCACTGTCATGAACAAAAATTACTTTTTGGTAAAGAAGCTTACAGTGAAATTGATCATATAGATTGCGCTCCTACTGATAACCCAAATGGGCTAAAAGATGAGTGTCAGGCGGCTAAAATTCAAAGCTATCCGAGTTGGATTATTAATGATAAAACCTATGCAGGAGTACAAACTCTAGAGGAGTTAGCAAACATTAGTAATTACGCAGGCGCACGTAATTTTAAATATGCTTTAAGACGACAATAATTTTTTCTTTTATTCAGTTGAGAAAGCCAGATCCCCGACTTTTTAAAAGATACAGCTGGCGAATCAGGGGTATTACCCCTCATTGAACGATTTTTCGTTATCCCAACAGATGTAGAGACGTAGCATTGCTACGTCTCTACAAACCAATTTGTGGGTGAACGAGGGGTCAGACCCACCATTCGCCAGCTGTGTCTTTAAAAAAGTCGGGGATCTTGTTATTCACGAAATAATTTAGGAATGCTATAACAAGCAATACTTATTCCAGTACAGGTGCTTTCCACCAATTTTGGTGCTGTACCAGTGTATGAACTTGCCAGTTAGGATCTGGTTGGGGATAGTCTAGGCGATAGTGTCCTCCTCTGCTTTCTTTTCTAAAAGCAGCACTTTTGAGGATTAAATAAGCTACATCTAATAAATTATGAGTTTCTGCCCAGAGTCTTAATTGTCGTTCTACATCTGGCAATTTGAGAGTAACGTTTTGTTTTGGAAGTAAACAAAGTAAAAATTGACTTAGTTGTAGATCAGCAAAATCTTGCTGCCAAGATTCTACAGTGGCGATCGCGATTTCTAATCCTGACTGTTCTCGACAGATACCAGCATATTGCCATACTAAACGGGGAATTTTTTCGCGCAAGTCTTCTAAATATGCTTGTTGTTTTTGCCAATCATCCACATTTATAGTAAATTCCTCTGCTGTTGTGGCTGCTTGTTCACTCATCAACTCATTCTTAATTTCCACATGGGCCATCTGCGCGCCGAAAACAATACATTCAAGTAAAGAATTACTAGCAAGGCGATTAGCACCATGTACCCCTGTACTTGCAGTTTCTCCCACGGCATATAAATTGGGAATATTAGTACGGTTCATCATATCTGTGAGAATACCACCCATCCAGTAATGGGCAGCAGGGGCGACGGGAATTGGTTCAGAAAAAACATTGATACCCCAACGCTGACAAACATTAATGATATTGGGGAAACGGTGACGAATTTTGTCAGCAGGGATAGGGCGCATATCTAACCACACGTGAGCTGTTGCAAGGTCAGTGGTGGTGTTTTGTAAGTGACTAAAAATTGCCCGACTGACGATATCTCTGGGGGCTAGTTCACCAGCCGGATGATAATCAAAGGCAAAACGTCGCCCTTCATTATCTATTAAGTGCGCTCCCTCACCACGTACAGCTTCACTAATTAAAAAGCGTTCCGCTCCTGGTTTAGTTAAAGCAGTGGGGTGAAATTGGACAAATTCTAAATCTCTAAGAATTACCCCAGCACGAGCTGCGATCGCAACTCCATCTCCAGTACTTACAGCGGGATTAGTGGTTTGAGCAAATACCTGACCACCACCACCAGTTGCTAGCACTACTGCACCAGCTCTTACCCATGTGATTTTACCTTGATAAAACAAGCTAATTCCCTGACAGACTTGGGTTTGAGGATCGATCCACAAACTCAATGCTAAAGCTTGTTGAATGACGTGAATATTTTTACGTTGTAGTACTTGGGCTGTGAGAGTGGTGATTACTTCTCTTCCTGTAGTATCAGCAGCGTGAAGAACCCGGTGCTTAGAGTGGGCTGCTTCTAGAGTTAAAGCTAAATCACTACCGTGGCGATCAAAAGCAACTCCTAGTCCGACTAGAGATCGAATGCAGCTTGGGGCGTGTTCGGCAAGGAATTCGACTGCGGAGCGATCGCATAAACCCGCGCCAGCTTTGATTGTATCGTCAATGTGTAAACGTGGTGAATCATCCGGAGCGATCGCAGCCGCAATACCGCCCTGCGCCCAATCACTCGCAGACAAACTCACTGTTTCTTTGGTAATCAGACCGACTCGTAAGGATTGTGGTAGACAAAGTGCTGTATACAGTCCAGCAGCACCAGCGCCGATTACTAAAACATCAAATTGGTTAAAAGTTTCTATTTGCACTAAGGTAAAAATTATTCAATATTCAATATTCAAAATTACAAAAATACTAGGCGCAGTGAAAGAGACGCTTCGCTTAATTAAAGATGAAAAATGTAAAATTAAAAATTAAATTGCCTGAATTTTTAATTTTTAATTTTTAATTCCGAAGGCCTTACTTACCTATCAGCTTGACTAGTCCAATTCCACTAAAGTACAGCCCTAGTACGGCTCCTGCTAGGAGAGTTTGAGTAAGGGGATCTGTAGAAGGTGTAATGACAGCACCTAGAACTACTGCACCTAAAATTACATAACGCCAGCCAGAAAGCATTTGTTTTGACGAGACAATTCCTAAAGTACCAAGTAAAAGCTGGATGATCGGTACTTGGAATGCTAGCCCTGTACTGAACAGTAGCAATAAAACAAATTCAAAATATTTGTCGATTGACCATAGCTGTTCTACGACATCTGCACCGTAGCTAATGAAGAATTTTAGTGCAGCTGGAATCAGTAGGAAATAGGCAAATACTAAACCTGCTGCAAACAGTACGCTTGATCCTAGAACTATAGGCCCCAACAAGCGACGTTCTCGGCGAGTTAATCCTGGTAGTACAAACTGGATGATTTGGTACAGGATAAAGGGACTGGCAAGAAGCAAGCCAGTGTAGCCTGCAACTTTCAGAGAGACAAAAAAGTATTCTCCGGGTGCAAGTTGGAGAAATTTTACTCCTTGGGCTGGTACTTCCAATAACTGAACTATTGGCTTGACAGCAAAAAAGCAGCCAATAACACCTACTGCTATAGCAATCAGTGCATAAAAAATCCGTAGTCGTAATTCCTCTAGATGCTCAAAAATGGTCATTTCGACCTCTCCTGGCAATTCATCTAAAGGATTGGTTTCTTTTTGCTCGTCGGTTTCAAAGTCGATCCCAGAAGCAGCCGGAGCAGTTGCAGTGTTTGCGTCTTGTGAAGGCGTCATGATTCAGCTAGAAGCATCATTATGTTAACTATTTTATCTGGGGTGGCAGCTACCAGATCTCGGACTTTTCGTAGAAGTCGAGAATTTGAGCAACAATAATTGCAAATTTAATCTTTACCAGTCGAGCGATCGCGACCAGAGTGCCGTTAACCTAGTTTTATCAGAAACGTCAAAGTTTAAATTACAGTTAAAATCTCAAATCTAAAAATCCAGATGATTGTGATTGAAACACCTCGCCTAATTTTGCGACATTTCACCCTAAATGATGTAGACGAGTTAGCAGCTATTTATGCTGATCCTATTGTTACGAAGTTCTACCCCAGACCATATACTCACGAACAAACACAGCAGCAGGTAGAAAGAATTATGAATATGTACAAAGAAAGGGGGTGGAGTTTGTGGGCAACCATCTATAAGGCTGATCATCAACTAATCGGTCGCTGTGGACTCATGCTCCAATTAGTAGATGAACAACAAGAAGTAGAAATTGGCTATTTATTAGCTAAAGAATACTGGGGACAAGGTTTAGCAACAGAAGCAGCTATTGCTTGTCGAAACTATGGTTTCCAAGAACTTGGTTTAAATCGTTTAATATCATTAATAGACCCTAGAAATATTGCATCTCAAAAGGTCGCCATCAAAAATGGCATGAAACATGAAAAAAATGCTCAAATGTGGGATAAAAGCGTGTGCGTCTATACGATACAGAAATAAGTAATAATATATTCTCGTACTTTTAGCAGATTTTGTGTAAAAAAATCAGAAATCTAGATTTTTTACTTATGAACAAGTGCAGTTATATAGTTATGTGCTGAAAATCTACATTTTATAGTTGAATTAAAGATTATTTATTTTAACAGAATAGGTGGGTTCCTTTGGCGTGGTGATTTCCTTAATTTAATTGATGAAGCAAAAAACAGCTTTACAACTCAGAAACTTGATTTACAACTCAGAAACTTGATTTACAACTCAGAAACTTGATTTACAACTTAAAAACTTGATTTACAACTCAAAAACTTGATTTACAACTCAAAAACTTGATTTACAACTCAAAAACTTGATTTAACTGATTCGGCGGAATTCCCCACCCGTCTCACGGTGGGGATGGTGTGCTGTGTCAATCAAGGGGGTTCAATACCCCTTTGATTGACAATTTCCGCACTAAGTCGCGCAAGACTTCTGTTTGATTTCTTTCGTTGACATACCTCCTCGTCCTACGTCCTTGTCTAGTTGAAAATGGATACGCCCCAATTTCAGCGAAGCAAGTTGGGGTACTTCACGTACGTCCCACAAGGCTAGCTACGACTGTAATTAACTCAGAAGGATCAACTGGTTTAGGTAAATGTAACTGGAAACCTGCCTGTATGGCTCGACGTCGATCTTCTGCTCTCGCATAGGCTGTTAATGCTGCTGCTGGTATTTTTCCTCCTTGTTCTTTTGAGCGCGATCGCAATTTGCGAACTAAGGAGTAACCGTCTTGTTGGGGCATTCCAATGTCACTAACTAAAACATCTGGTTTCCACTCCTCAACAGCTTCGAGTGCTGCTTGCGCTGAGGCTACTGCTAGCACGTCTGCTTGAGATTGTTTGAGTAAAGTAGTGAGATAGTCACGTGTATCAGCTTCATCATCTACGACTAGTACGCGTACACCTTCTAGAAGCGAGGGTGAGACAGCAAGACAATTTCCTACAGCTTCTTGACTATTAATTGTTGAGTCTTGAGTGTTGGGTATTGACTGTTGACCTTTAAGGAGTGGTAGTTTGACTGTAAATGTTGTACCTTGTTCTTTTCCCGGACTTGCTACATTAATACTACCGCCATGCATTTCTATTAAATGACGCACGATTGCTAAACCTAATCCCAAGCCACCGTGGGATCTGGTACTAGAACTATCTGCTTGTCGAAAACGATCAAATACATAAGGTAGAAATTCAGCACTGATACCAATACCAGTATCTTTCACTGTCATTTGGGCATAAGTAGTTTCAGAAGATGCGGATAGAGAAAGAGGCGGTGATGCTTGTAAAGAAGCGGTAATATTCAGACGGGATGAGGCAGAGAATCTATCAAATAAACTCCCCGTATTTTTATCTTCTCGTGTCTGTGTTTCTTCTTGTTTTACTAGAGATAATCCTACCTCTACTCTACCGCCAGCAGGTGTAAACTTGATGGCATTGGATAGTAAATTCCAGACGACTTGTTGTAAGCGTTCGCCATCACCAGAAACTAGTGCTGCCTGAGAATCAAATATAGTTTGGATATGAATATCTTTTGCTTGAGCGGCTAGATTTACTGTATCTAGAGCAGCCTCTATAATATTTATTAAGTTGCAAGTACGTACATTCAAACGTAACTTGCCTCTGATGATACGCGAGATATCTAGTAAGTCTTCTATTAACTGAGTTTGGGTTCTGGCGTTTCTCTCTATAGTTTCTAAGGCTTTAGTGATTTGAGTTTCGTTAAGTTGGCGAGAACGTAACAATTGTGACCATCCCAGAATGGCATTGAGAGGCGATCGCAACTCGTGGGACAAGATCGCTAAAAATTCATCTTTCATCCGGTTTGCTTCTTGCAACTGTTCGGTTTGTTGTTGCAAAGAAGTGATTAAACGCGCTCGTTCTATAGCGATCGCAATTTGATCGCAAACTGCTTGCATCATCCCAATTTCATTTTGGCTAAATCGCCAGCGACTGCGACTGCAAAAACACAGAGTACCTAATAATTGTCCTTGGGCGACTAATGGATAACCGTAATAAGTCTTAATACCAATTGCCCGCATGAGTTCTATTTTCGGATCAGTTGATTCTTGGACATTTTCAATAGAAATGGGACGGCGTTCTTGGGCAACAGTACCACACATCCCTTGACCAATCTCTAGCCATTTTGCTGCTTGAGCAGTTTCTTCATCAATTCCGTGCCAGGAAGCTAAATACATTACCTGGGAATTTTCAGTAACTAAAAAATTAAAGTAAACATCTAAACCAATTTGATCCGCCAGTTTCTGAAACAAACTTTCAATTAATGCCACAGGTTCTTTGCTAGAAAGTAGATCACTGGCTGTACCAAATAAAAGCTGTAGCCGTTTGTAACCCAAAGATAAAGCTTTTTCTACACGTTTGAGATTGGTAATATCTTGAAATGTTAATACACAAGTAGTTGGATAACCGTGCATCGCTGGTAGAGTATCAGCGTAAATTAGCAAAGAGCGGATACCTGCTGGTGTATGCCAGTCTAACTCTACTCCATCTAAGCGTTCACCACGCGCTACTCTGACTCCTGGTGCTTGTTCATTGTGAATGTGATTACCTGCGGCGTCAGTTGAATAATAAAGAGCTTGATAATCTGCGGCTGAATCTGCTTTGGGAAATTTACCACCAGCAACTTCGTCAGCAGCTTTATTGGCAAAAGTAACTCGCGCTGTTTCTGGTTCGATTAATAACAGAGGTGTGGGCATGAGATTGAGTAAGTCTTCCAACCATTTTTGTTGATTGCGGAGTGCTTCTTCTGCCTGCTTGCGAATTGTGATATCTTCAGCAAATGCCAAAATTTGATAAATTTCCCCCTTGTCATCCACGATTGGCACATATTTAATGAGTGTGGTCAATGTGCCATCTTCAGGAAAATTAATTGTGGTTTCTGTTGTTTGAGTCGTGCGCGTTTCAACTGCTTTAAACAGAATCGGGAGATAAAATTGTGTAATCTCAGTTGGAAAGATTTCTTCGTCAGTGCGTCCAATAACTTCCTCTTTCGCTTTACCAAGACGCTGCAAAGCTGCCGCATTGACAAATTGAAACCTCAGTTGGGCGTCATAAATGGCAAAAACATCTGGCATGTTATCAACCGCCAATCTAAATCGCTGTTCTGTTTGGAGTAGGGTTGCTTCTGCTTGCTTACGTTCGCTCAAATCTAGGATAAAGGCTACAGACTCTTGTTGTTTGTCTCCTACTAACGTATAACCTACTAAAACAGGTATGCGACTGCCATCACGCCGAATATATTCTTTTTCGTAGGGTATGCAAGCGCCTGTTGTTTGGGCTTCAGCAATACCTTGTGCATCCAAAGGCAAATACTCTGCTGGTGTAATCTCCCTCCAATTAATGCCACCTGTTTGTAAATCTTCCCGTGTGTAGCCAATCATGTGTAAAAATTTGTCATTGGCCTGGTTGATACCACCGTAAATATCACCATACAAAATGCCGATGACGTTTGAGTCTACAAAACTTCTGAGTTTTTCTGTATGTGCTTTTAGTGCTAATTTGGCGCGATCGCGTTGTTGACTGAGTTTTTGAATCGCTGCTGCATTTTCCCAAATTACAATCGCAAAAATTGTGATCAGAACAATTGCAAATAGGGAAATTGCAAATCCTGATTTATATTGTCCAGCTCTTTCTCCTTGCAGAATTAACCAGCCTGTGATTATAGGTAGAGCGATCGCAGCTATCAATAAACGACGTGCCAGCAAACCACCATCTGTCTGGCTGGTGATGACTTTCATTACTCCCCGTTCTGGTTGACTCCACAGAATACCCACACAAAGTGCAATCAACCCGATGGCTGTGTGTAGTGCCATTGGTGTGACATGAGGGAACATTCCGTAAAAAATCTTTACTTGATAGGCATAACCAATCAAAGCCAGTAAAACAATCAAAACTGCGATCAAAGTTATAACCTGAGCAAACCAATAACTACGATGGCTTTTTGGTTTCTCTAAAAGCTCTAAAGACCAACCTACCAGCAGAAAGCTCAGTGCTGTATTCACACCCATCCGTCCTGGCTGAGAAGTCAGTGGGGTGTTTGCTTCTTCGTAAAATAGCAACTGATCAATACCAAAATCCCAACCAAATAAATATTGAATTAATGTCAGTGACGCAATTGTCAAAACAGTAAAAGCACAGACTCGAGCAATAATTTTGAGACGAGGTGGTGGGGTAAACTTTGCGTCTAGGTATCTACCCGTCAAATTAGGGCGATCGCTCGAAGTTCTGTTTTCACCTCCCAATCTCCCCATCTGACTATCAACACGAACAGACAAAAACAGCGATAGACCTGATAGAAAAAAACACACAGCTGTGTTATCTTTCATAGTCACTGTGCTGAGATAAAAGCAGTTTTTTAAAAAGTCAATATCGAACCACCAGCCAAGCATGACTGAGCAGCCGATCACTATTGCGATTATGCTTCCAATTCGTGTAATCACTGAAGGTGAAAAGACTGAGTAAAAACCGTGCTGGTGTAAGCGGTTGACTTTTAGCATTGAAGGTGTTTTAACTGCGTTTATCGATTGCAGTAAGGCTATGAAACTGCGATTTGAATCGCAGGCGGGTTTGTTTGAACATTTAGGATCTCCCACTTCAACGTGAAGAGGTAAGGGATAAATAACCGTCTGTTTCCCCCTAATCTCCACAGAGAAGCATGAGTCTCCCCTCAAGCGGAAAGTATTGGATGTGGTGTTGAATGAAAGTTCTCTTTCTAATTGTATATTTCCAACGAGATGCACTACATTACTAATGTAATATGTGAATATATTGGATTTTTTTGAATCTATCTTTATACAGATTTTTTTAATTCAGCAAAAAATAGTAACTGCCTAGCTAGTAGTATTTGAGGAAAGGAAAACAGAGACATTACCTTGT
>NZ_JCACKS010000007.1:0-17212 GCF_059505505.1 Pelatocladus sp.
TACAAGGTAATGTCTCTGTTTTCCTTTCCTCAAATACTACTAGCTAGGCAGTTACGAAAATCTTCAAAAAGTAAAGGCTAATTACCAATAGCAATTCGCTATTAGCAATTAGCCAGAAGCACCAGGAACGTTTAAACGAGGTAATTACCAGCAAAAATTATCATTTACACGCTCATACTGATATTTACCTTTGACATTTTCATTGAAAAACTTACCAATAGAATCAGCTTGCTGTAAATCTTGCCAAGTATGTTGATCTATATCTGAATATTGATAAACTGCACCGTTGTGAAACTCAACTTGTAAAATATTTTTGTTGTCATCATAGCCGACAGCAGTCGCCATTGATGAATGAATTGGCAACATTGGGATTGATTGTTCATATAAAGGTAAATCTTTAGCTTCTGCAACAATCTCGTTTAAATGTTGCAGTCCCTCAAAAGCTTCGACGGGTGCAGGAATTTTTATAAACTCTAGCTCATGACCGAGATCGAGTAATAACTGTAAATGTCCTTGAGAATGAGCGATCGCTACTACATTGCTTAAATCAAGTTTCGATAGCTTCATCTATTATTTGCTCTCCTATTGGCAAAACAGTTTCTATTTCTGGTAGATTTTTACGCAAGACTGAATTTAATATAGTATTTTTGTACTATATTAATCATCACAAGTCAAGCCTTGCTAAAAAATTGTAGAGATGCGCCGGGGAGATGCAAGAATGCAGAGAGATTTTTTATAATGCGATCGCAACAATTAGGTAATAGCCAATTACTCATTACCCATTACTGACACAGGGAGATAGTATAAGTGTTCAAGTGAACATAGTATAAAAGGTCACTTGTTTTTAAACCAAACGAAAGATAAATGAGTAGCGGTAGGGTATATTGGGTTCACTGAGAACTCGAATAATAGCAATAATTGGCATAATCAAACTAATAATCCATAAACCAATCAGGAATGGAATACCAATGAGAACTATCGACAACAACCCAAAAACCAGTGCATAAATATAAAGGTTGATGTGGAAATTCAGGGATTCTTTAGCATTTTCCTTGACTATAGGATCATTGCTGAGATACAAGATTGCAATGGGTATGCCAATAGACACAATCAAAGAGCTAAAAAATATTGCTCCATGACTCAGTGCTGACAAAAGCTTGCGTCGTTCTAAGTCTTCCATAATACAGCCTCTGAGTTGGCGTAGTTCTGATTACTCTTCGATTCTAGTTGGTATCGTTATTATTCTGCCAAAAGAGGTTTTTGTTTGGTGTGCGATCGCATCAATGAAGTGTTTGTTCGTAGCAATAATTGACGCAAAGAAAACACAGAGAACAAACTCAGCAAACACTTTACGGTTTGTCGTTAGACATAGGTTTAAGCTTCGGTTAAAATTGCAACAATGTATACTTTAGAACGATGGCAGAAACAGGTAGAATCAGAGTTGCAAAAGATAAAGCTGAGTTGGTCAAGGCTTTAACATCAGCTGATGGTGGAACTGGGCCTTTTCAAACCTTTGCTGATGTAATAGTGTTTGCTGCTGCTTTAGGTGCGAAGCATAAAAAACGAGTCCCATTAGGAGAAATTTCTAAAAGAGAACCATCACCAATCAGGCTAGAATACTTTGCATCTGTGGGTAATGATTGGATAATCAAACTACTGGGAATTACCGAAACTCAAGATATCAAAATCCTCTCATTGGGCGAAGAAGAATATGAAACTAACCGCAACCACATTTTTGAAGAGTATGCTAATGGTGGATTAGAAATTTTGCAAGGTGAATTGCGAGGAGCAGTAGACTATACAGAACGTATTTTGTTAATTCTGACTCATACAAGAACTAATAAAGATAAACAAGAAGAGGAATTCGATTTAAGCAAATTCCTCTCTTAAAATAGTTGGTTTTAAAACTAATAAATTATATCCATCCTAGGTGATATTTGATTTTCTTAATCGATAATTCCTTTATGGTACAGAGCAAGTAGATTTATCTGTGGAGTCAATCCAAAATCCAAAATCCAAACTCAGTTGACTTTTAGAAAGTATTCAAACTATTACCGCAAAAATTCAAGAAATAATCTGTGGAAGTCCTACCTGTTTTGGTTCAACAAAATTACCATCAAAACCCATAGTTTTATTCTCAATTGTTCTAGCATCAGCCAAAGCTTTGCGAAGTTCAGCACGTTCCATCTGATCGTGAATACCACCCAGAATATAAATTAGTAACTTCGCTGCTAGATCCCTTCCAGCAACTTGCACACGCTTTTTATTTGGATCATACAAAACCCCATACCACAGAGATTGGGGAAACTCCATTCCACTAAAACCACCCTGCTGATCAAATTTCCGCAACTTCTTAACAAGATTCTCCAATTTGAAACCTTTGCGGAAAATCAAGATACCCAAAGCTTGTGCAACAGCTACTTGAGCAACAGGACGGAAAAGCATATTTCCTTCACCTCCGTCTTTTTCAAAGCTAAATTTTCGCAAAGCTGGTGTCTCCTCATCTTCTAAAAGCTTATAACTCGAAAGGCTTGCCAAAGCATCAAAAAGCTTGTGAAATTCTTGTATCCCCTCCTCAAGTTCCTGATTCTCTGGACGGTTAGGAATTAGACCTTTATCCAAAGGTTTCCAATGAGGAAATTTTTGCCCTAAATATCGCTCAGACATATCTGTGAGGGCTTGTAGGGTCGTCAAAACAGTTGATTTAGCTGCAACTGTAGCACTATTCCAATTAACACGAGGTTTTCTACCTTCACGCTGTTCCAAAAGCGGATGCACCACAGCTATTTTTCTCGCAACAATCGAAAAACCATCATCTTCATTCAACTGTGCTAATTGACCTTTTGTTAAAGGTGCAGCCATTAAATTTACATGCACAAAGATTGATCGCACTCGTCGTCTTGCTTGTTCGCGAGTTTCGCCTTTCTCAACTGCACAAATGAACTCAATCCCAATTTTTTCTTTGGGTAAGTTTTGCAGATAAGCTGGCTGAAGATGATACTGCTCAATTAAATCATCGATTGTAATGAAAGTGTCATCTGGGGTTTTTTCCTTCTTATAACGTTGGAGTTTGCCAGTTTTTAGCAATTCCATCAACCCCTGTACCCCCATGAGTCGGTGTTGACCATCTAATGCGTAGATTGTTACATCCTCTTCAGAAATATTAAGTAAACCAACTTTTCCTTCTTTGTCTAGAACTGTAAAATCTGTGGTAGATTGTATAGCCTGTCCTTGACTATCCCACTCAGCAGCTTTGGGGTCATCAACCCACCCTTGGTTAATTACTACCAATACAGGTGGAAACTTATGATTTTTGCGACCTGCTAAATATTGTGTTAAAGGTAGTTGACGTGACCAATCCAAAGGACGTTGCTGAATCTCGTCAATACTTTCTGCATCAATCTCAATATTATCTGTCTGAGGATTATATTTTTGCTGAAGCAAAGGTAAAGCAGAAGCAAAGCGAACCCGACCTGCAAACCATTCCAAAGTAACAGAACTGATATATGCTTCAGTACCACCCATCTCAGTTTTCTGAACTATAATGTGGTTTTTTTGATTCATGAACTTTTCTAGCAAAATAGCTAGTATCTGTTTATCTTTCTTTTCCCGTTCTAAATATTCACTTGCAATGTCAGCACTTGGGTTATTTGCGCTTTGATTCATGTTAATTTTTAAAGATTTGAAGTTGTGGTCAAAATATTGTTCTACAGAAATTAATTTTACTGATAAAGTTTTTAAAAACCTTAAAGATTTAGAATATTAGGGTGAATTTTACAGTACACATAGAAAGGGTGAGTAAAATATTGCACTATTTCCCCAAAAATGGAGGGAATTGAGCCATTTATCACCTGTTATTCCAGAGGAAGGGAGAAATGGTCATCGCAAAACAGCCAGAAAACAAAAGTCAGCAATCGCGTACTGTAGCAGAGTTAGTAGAAGAGATTCAACTTTTGACTACAGAAATACAAGATTTGTATTGTTTGGACGAAATACCTTGGGTTGTGGGTTATTCAGGTGGAAAAGATAGTTCTTGTGTACTACAGTTGGTATGGAATGCGATCGCACAACTCCCACCAGAAAAGCGAACTAAGACTATTCATGTGATTACAACAGATACGTTAGTAGAAAATCCCTATGTCTCTGTTTGGGTACGCAACTCTCTCAAGCAAATGAAATTGGCTGCTCAAGAGCAAAAGCTACCATTTGAACCACATCTACTACAACCAGAACCCAAAGAAACATTTTGGGTAGGTTTAATAGGTAAAGGTTATCCAGCACCAAAACCGAAATTCCGGTGGTGTACAGAACGTCTAAAAATTAATCCATCTAACCGCTTTATTCGTAATGTTATCCGTAGTTGTGGTGAAGCTATTCTTGTTTTAGGTACTCGCAAAGCGGAAAGCACAAAACGTGCTTATAGAATGAAACAGTGGGAAAGCAAACGGGTACGCGATCGCCTCAGTCCTAATATGAATTTGCCAAATTCCCTAGTTTACAGTCCTGTAGAAGATTGGCGAAATGATGAGGTTTGGCTTTATCTCATGCAATGGGAAAATCCTTGGGGATATAGCAACAAAGATTTATTCTCGATGTACAGAGGTGCTAGCGCTGATAATGAATGTCCTTTAGTTGTTGATACATCTACTCCTAGTTGTGGTAGTTCTCGTTTTGGCTGCTGGGTCTGTACGCTAGTAAGTGAAGATAAATCACTAACTGCAATGATTCAAAATGACGAAGAAAAAGAATGGTTACAACCTCTTCTTGATTTTCGTAAAGAATTAGATGCACCAATAAACCGCGAAAGACGAGATTTTCGGCGTAGAAATGGTGATGTGCAGCTTTATGAACGTAACCTCAATGAAGAAATTTCGGTAGAACCTATTCCAGGGCCATATATTAAAGAAGCACGAGAATATTGGCTTAGAAAACTTCTAACTATTCAACAACAACTTCGTCACACAGCACCAAAAAACATGCGCGATATTACATTAATAACCTCAGAAGAAATGAGCGAAATTCGCCGCATTTGGTTAGAAGAAAGACACGAATTTGATGATAGTTTACCCCGCATATATAAAGAAGTGACTGGTGAAGAATTTCAAGATCCGCGCCCTGGTGCTGACTATAGTCTCTTAGGTAGCGATGAATGGGCTGTGTTAGAAGAAATCTGTGCAGATGACGCTATGCATCTTGAACTAATGGCGAAGTTGTTAGATACAGAACGCCAATTTCGTAAGAGAGCGCGTCGCGTGGGAATATATGATGCGCTAGAAAAATGTTTTGAAACTAGTTCCCGTTCTCGCGAAGAAGCAATTGATATTGCTCACATGAAAAGGGATTTGAAAACAGCAATTACTCAAGGTGATGTGGAAAAAGTAAAGCAGCTAACTTTAGGAGATGTGACTACAACTGAAGAAATCACAAATGTAACAGATAAGTTAGCAGAAAATCCTATAGAAAACTCATCAACTACAAAATCAGTAGCTAAATCGAAAACTTGGGCAAATATGAAATACCAAAAAAAGGAAAGTGAATAGTGAACAGTTATCAGTTATCTGTTAAATTTATGGGTAATAATGAAGTGTTCATAACATAACACCTAAGATCCCCGACTTCTTTGAGGATACAGCTGGCGAATCAGGGGTATCACCCCTCATTGAACGATTTTTCGTTATCCCAACAGATGTAGAGACGTAGCATTGCTACGTCTCTACTCTACAAACAAATTTGTGGGTGAACGAGGGGTCAGACCCACCATTCGCCAGCTGTATCCTCAAAGAAATCGGGGATCTATCTAGTGCGTATTTGTATGAGAATTAAATATCAAACATTACTATGATTTTTCTCGAACTTATTCTGCAAAACTTTGGTCCCTACAATGGACGTCAGGTAATCAATTTGAATCCAAAGAATCATGATTACACTCGCCCAATTCTACTTTTGGGGGGAATGAATGGTGGTGGTAAAACAACACTCATGGATGCAATCCGCCTTGCACTTTATGGACATCGCGCTCAATGTTCTACTCGTGGAAATTTAAGTTATAGTGATTTTCTGACTCAATGTGTTAATAGTAAAGCCGAACCGAATGAAAAAACTCGTGTTGAGTTAGTATTTGAACATATTGAAAATGACAAACCCATTAAATATAGAATTGTCAGAACTTGGGAAAAAAATCCTAAAGAGGGTAAAGATAATTTAGGAATTTTGGGTGATGATGATACCTGGCCTGTTGAAGCTTTAGTTAATACTTGGGATGATTATATTGAAAATCTGTTACCTTTAGGAATTTCTAACTTATTTCTTTTTGATGGAGAACAGGTAAAAGAACTAGCAGAACAGGAAGTACCACCACCAATGGTCGTGGATGCAATTCGCACTCTTTTAGGGCTAGAGTTGGCGGAAAAATTAGCGGTAGATATAGAAATTTTAGTCAATCGCAAACGCAAGGAAATAGCCGAAAAACAAGACTTAGATAACTTAGAAGAAATTGAACAAAATCTCAAAGGGCTACAGGAAGAATTTAATCATCAACAGCAAAATTTAACTTCCCTACAAGCAGAATTAAAGTTATCAGAACAAGAAGAACAAGAAGCTGTTGATAAATTCCTTTCGGAAGGCGGGAAAATAGCCGCAGAACGTAGTCATTTGGAACAACAAAAAAAAGAAGTAACTACCGAAGCAGAAGCAATTCGTCAGACAATGTGTGAATCTGCTGGTGATGTTTTACCCTTAGCATTAATTCAACCGTTACTTACCCAAGTGCAAGCACAAGGAGAAAAAGAATTTCGCGCTCGACAAGCGCAAATAGCACAAGATATTTTACTTGAAAGAGATAAAGATTTAATTGATTTAATTAGTAAGTTAGAAATCGAAAATCAAAAACTTGCAAAAATAAAATCCTTTTTGGAAGAAGATGAAAATAGACGAAATACTAATTTACTAAAAGAAAAATCTTGGTTATTAGTAGATGATGAAGCTTTAAGTCAACTAGGTAATGTAATTTATTACTTACACAATGCGAAAAACTCTGTAAAACAGCAATTATTAAATCTGAAAAATCAAGAAGAAGAAATAATTAATCTTGAGAGACAAATGCAAACAGCAGCATCTCCAGAAGAGTACGATCAACTGCGTGATGTGATGCGAAAAGCCCAACAAAAAGTTGCTGAAGCTAAAGCTAGTTGCGAAACTGTACGCCGTCATTTGGTTGAATTAGAAACAAGTATTGAGAAGTGTAAAAAGGATTTAAAAGAATATACCGAACAAACGATTGATCGTAAAAATAGAGAACATGTTATTACTGCTTCAGCGAGAGTTCAAGAAACCCTCAAGCTGTTCCGCGAAAGGTTGACTTTGAGAAAATTAAATAAATTAGAAAATGAAATTACTGAGTGCTTTCGCTATCTGTTGCACAAATCAGACTTAGTGCATCGCATCGTCATTGATAGCAATACTTTTAGCCTATCTCTATTTGATTTGCAGTCGCAATCAGTACCCAAGCATCGCCTTTCCGCTGGAGAAAAACAACTTTTAGCGATCGCCTTCCTCTGGGGATTGGCACGAGTCTCCGGGCTGCGTCTACCAGTAGCGATTGATACACCACTTGGTAGGCTAGATTCATCGCACCGCACTAACTTAGTCGAACGTTACTTTCCTTCGGCTTCTCATCAAGTAATTTTACTTTCCACCGATACCGAAATTGGAGAAAAAGAAGTTAAAACCTTGCGCGAAAACGAAGCGATCGCCCGCGAATATCTCCTCAAATACGACTCGTCTACCCGCCAAACAAGTATACAACCGGGTTATTTTTGGTAATCTCAACCTGTACTAATATTGGACTGAGGGACTAAAACTCATAGGAAATCAAAGCTGTTAAAAAATTTCGTACTCAAAATGCATACATCTTTTCTCTATGAAACCGATTTCTATGCTTGGACTCAAGAGCAGGTCAGTTTGCTTAAAGCTCAAAAGTGGGATGAAGTAGATACAGGTAATCTGATTGAGGAAATTGAGAGTTTGGGTAGGAAAGAACGCCAAGAGTTACGGAATCGTTTAGGAGTATTATTAGGTCATTTATTGAAATGGCAGTTTCAATCTGAAAAACGTAGCAGTAGTTGGCTAGGTACAATTCGAGAACAACGTGTCCAAATCAAATTGCTTTTAGAAGATAGCCCAAGTTTAAAGCCTTATCTCAATGAAATTTTTCTGGCTGCTTATGAACTCGGTTTAGCTTTAGCAATTCGAGAAACTCAATTAGGCGAACAAATTTTTCCAGAAAAATGCCCTTATACTCCAGAACAAGTGACAAACCCTGACTTCTTTCCGTCCGAGACTGATACAGAGGATGATAGTAATAGATGAATACTCAACCAACCTTAAAAGAAGATGGGACTACAGATTTCAATTTCTGATTCTATTTTGCAAGCCATTCGTTTGCCTGAACAGCGTATTGAGCAGGAATTGCTACAAGAATTAGCAATTGCTCTCTATACACAAGATTTCCTATCCTTTGGTAAAGCAAGAGAACTGGCTCAAATGGATAAATATGAATTTGGACAACTACTCGGTCGGCGCAAAGTTGTGCGACACTACGGTTCTGAAGAATTAGATGATGATTTGACTTATGCTCATAGTGAGTAACACATCACCGATTTTGAACTTGGCTATTGTGGATCAACTTCTCCTTCTGTATCAGCAATTTGGTGAGGTTCTGATTCCAAGTGCTGTACTTGATGAGTTGAAAATTGGTGAAGAGCGACCCGGTTCTCAGACGATTCGTGAAGCAATTTCAGCCGGATGGATTCAGATTCGAGAGGTAACGAATGAGCCACTTACACAGCTATTGAAACAAACTTTGGACAAAGGAGAAGCTGAAGCGATCGCTCTTGCTATTGAACTTAAAGCAGATTGGATACTGCTAGATGAACGTGAGGGTAGGAAAGTTGCTCAATCTCTGGGATTGAAAGTAACAGGTATTTTGGGAATTATACTACGTGCTAAACAAGTAGGTGAACTTGAATCGTTGCAACCTGTGATTGATAATCTGATAAGCAAAGCAGGATTTCGGATTGCACCAGAATTGTTGGCACAAATTCTGAAGCAGTAGAACACACTGAGTCTCTTGATAAACCTGCTTAGAGGATATCTGAAAAGTCAATAACTAATATAATTACCTACTAAACAAGCAAAATCGCTCTGTGCGAATCAATCAAAATATATGGAAACTCCTATAGAACGCATCAAATTATCTCAAACAGCTAAAGAACAACTGACAAAACTCAAACGCAATACCAAAATCGACCAATGGAATATTCTGTGTCGTTGGGCGTTTTGTCGTTCCCTTGCTGAACCCACAGCACCTTCTCCAGTCCCAATTCCTCATGATAGTAACGTCGAGATGACTTGGCGCGTTTTTGGGGGCGAAATGTCTGATATTCTGCTAATGGCATTAAAACAACGCTGTTACAACGACGGTTGCGGTACAGACAAAGAAACCTTAGCTACCCAATTTCGCCTGCATTTGCATCGTGGTATTGGATATTTAGCTGGTGATCCAAATATCAAGAAAATTGAAGATTTGATTGAATTAGCGACCAAGAATTGAAATTATGGTTAGTGGTTAATACAAACACTACTAACTACCAACTACTAACAAATTTAATTGTTTTAATGTCCGAGAGCTACATCGAAATTGAACGCCATCGGGCTGCGATCTTCCGCATTGATTTGTCTCGCCCTGTAAAATTGGCAATCGAGTGGTCAATTCTAAACAAAGAGACTACGTTTTTTGACTATGGTTGTGGATATGGTGGTGATGTCGATCGCATTGCCAATTTAGGTTACACAAGTTCTGGCTGGGACCCTTATTATTTTCCTAGTCGCGATCGCATTTCTGCTGATGTGGTCAATTTGGGCTACATCTTGAATGTAATTGAAGATACAGAAGAACGTCGTCAAGCCCTTGTGGCAGCTTGGTCACTTGCTCGCAAAGTATTAATTGTTGCTGCCCAAGTTCTAGTTAATGCTGCAAGCCGCAATCTCATACCTTATGGCGACGGTGTTGTCACCCGCCATAACACGTTTCAGAAATATTACCAACAAGAAGAACTTAAAAAATACATTGATGAAACACTAAATGTCGATGCTGTACCTGTAGCGCTGGGTGTCTACTTTGTGTTTCGAGATGAAGCTGAAAAGGAAGAATACAAAGCCTTACGCTTCTTCTCTAAGAACTCTACGCCTAGAGTCCGCATTCCAGTCAAACGGTTTGAAGATTACCAAGATGTGCTTAAGCCGTTAATGGATTTTCATGCTAAACGCGGGAGACTACCAGTCAAGGGCGAATTGGAGAATGAACAGGAATTATTAAAGGAATTTGGTAACTTCCGCCGAGCTTTTGCTGTGGTTTTGCAAGCCACCGACGAAGCCGAATGGGATGCGATCGCCTACCGTCGTTCTCTTGATATTCAAGTTTATCTCGCTTTGACCCATTTTGAAACTCGCCCTTCATGGTACAAGCTATCACCAGAAATGCGCCACGACATCAAAGCCTTTTTTGGTTCCTATGAGGAAGCTTGCGAAGTTGCTGATGCGAAGCTGTTTAGCTTAGGGAAATCGGGGGTAGTAAAGACTGCTTGCGAAAAAAGTAAAATCGGGAAACACACACGTAGCGCTTTATACGTTCACGTTTCTGCTCTGTGTGAACTTGATGCTTTGCTACGAATATACGAAGGCTGCGCTAGTCGAACTATCGGACGTGTTGATGATGCCACACTAATTAAATTTGATACCGAGAAATCACAAATTTCTTATCTACTTTATCCAGATTTTGATACTGATCCTCATCCGGCTTTAAAAGCAAGTATAATTATTGACTTAAAAACTTTATACATAACTCACCGAGACTATGCTAGCAGAGCAAATCCACCCATACTCCACCGTAAAGAAACATTTGTGACTCCTGATTATCATTTATACAACGAATTTTCTCAACTCACTCAAAAAGAAGTTGAATTAGGATTACTCAAACACAAAAGTGATATCGGTACTCGTGAAGGTTGGACAAAATGCCTTGTTGAACATGGGGTAGAAATTAGAGGACATCAGGTTTATGAATTAGGGATTAGGGATTAGGGATTAGGGATTGGGGATTGGGGATTGGGGATTGGGGATTGGGGAGTAAGATATGGTACAATTCCCCGGATTCATATGTTGAATCGATCCACAATCTAAAATCTAAAATCCACAATCCAAAATCGTATGGGCCAAATTGGCACTAAATTACACACTGGTTATGGCAATATATTTTAATTCCTGATCCGGAAAAACACAGATATCCGCAAGTCATAGCTAACAATAAAGAAATACAAAATTTCATCCTTAAATTCTCGTTCTCAAAAGTAAATTAAATTCTCATTCCTGATAAACGTATAAAATACTGTGCAACAAATTCAATCTCTGCTTAAGGTATTTGAAAGCCGCAAGATGGCGGCTTTATTATTGCTAGGTTTTGCATCAGGTTTGCCCCTATTATTAATTGGGAATAACCTCAAAGCCTGGATGACTCAAGAAAAGGTGGATTTGGCGGCGATTGGCTGGTTAAGCCTTGCTGCATTACCTTATTCATTAAAGTTTCTTTGGTCTCCGTTTCTAGATCGGTTTACACCGCCATTTTTGGGACGACGGCGGGGTTGGTTGATTGTGACGCAGATCGCTTTGATCGTCGCGATCGCCTTTATGGCTTTTCAACAACCCAAACAAGCGTTACAGCTTTTAGGTATCAATGCCATAATTATTGCTTTTTTAAGTGCGACTCAAGATATTGCTGCTGATGCTTACCGCACCGATGTTTTAACAGAATTAGAAATGGGCGCTGGAGCAGCAATTTTTATTTTAGGTTATCGAATTGCGCTATTAGTTGCTGGTTCTTTAGGATTAATATTAGCTGATCGGATGCCTTGGTCTTCGGTATATTTGTTTATGGCAGGAATGATGGTAATTGGGATTTTTGGTGTTTTACTCGCACCAGAACCACGACAAATTAGCCCTCCCGCTTCTTTAGCTGAAGCTGTTATCTTTCCATTTGGAGAGTTTTTCCAGCGCCAAGGAGTTGTCCAAGCCTTATTAATTCTGGTGTTTATCACCTTATATAAATTAGGTGATGCTTTACTGAGTAACATGGCAACACCCTTTTTACTCACCATTGGTTTCACTAAAACCGATATTGGGACAATACAAGTAGGAATGGGATTAATTGCTACTATTGTTGGCGCTCTTGTCGGTGGTCTAGTTTTAAGCAGAATAGGTATCAATCGTTCACTGTGGATTTTTGGCGTGTTGCAAGCTCTAAGTAACCTTGCTTACTTTATACTTGCCCAACCGGAATTTACTCAAAATTACCAATTATTGGTAGTGACTATTAACATCGAAAACTTTTGTGGTGGATTGGGAACAGCTGCCTTTGTTGCCTTTTTGATGAGTCTTTGTAACCAGAGATTTTCCGCCACCCAGTATGCATTGCTTTCCAGTTTAATGGCCGTCAGCCGCGATATTTTGGCTGCTCCATCTGGAGCGATCGCCAAAAGCACAGGTTGGTCTACATTTTTCTTAATTACTATTATTGCCGCCGTGCCAGGGTTACTGCTACTGCCTGTTTTCGCTCCTTGGAACCCTCAACCTATAGCAATGCCAAGACCAGGATTAGATGATGAGGAAGAAGATATATGGGGCAAAAACTAATAATTATTGTTGCCACAACAATCCTGTTGTTTACAGGACTGTTACTTGGCTACGTGCTTTCACAGTTAGTTTTAGGATTTCTTACACTTAACCTCCTAACTTTTCTGGGAACATTCAGTCTCATTTTGATTTTTGGCACACTTTATTATGTTTTATTTTGGGAATTGCGTAAGCAGTCTAACCGAACTAAAGCTAGCAACTCACAGCCTGCAACTCAGCCATTAACAAACTCACCAACCGAACCATTAACACACTCACCAACCGAACCAACACTCAGACCTTCCAGCCCACGTGGAGCTGATAACCGTCTGAAAAATAAGCTAATTGCCATGGTAGCTGGCGACACCGCCGCCGCAGAACGCCTTGTTGAACAAGCAAGACAAGACTATCCAGGAATGCCAGAAAGCTGGTACTGGGAAAGAGCGATCGCGGACTTAGAACGCGATCGCAGGTGAAATCAGTTATCAGTTATCAACTAGTAACTGATAACTGAATCCTCTTGAACATCGCTAAAATAAATCATGTTAACTTCATAAATCTTCAGTTAAGTCTCATATCTCAAAAATGGCTATATTTCGTCAATACATAGCTCCCTTACTCGTAGTGTTGATATTTTTATTTGCGCTAGTAGCAGTCAGTGCTCGTATATTCTTACCTGGGGATATGGCAGCACCCGCACCTGTTGAGGAGAATGGGAGCATAGGGAGAGTCACAGACGCACAAAAATTAAGCGTGTCTTTTTTATTCTCCATGTCGTCTTCAGCTCCGGTATTATTTTAGTGAGCAAAAACTTGCATTTTGATTTGTGGAACTGCTACCAGGTTACTATATTCGTCATGGCTCCAGTTTAGATCGGGCATTGCTGGTAAAGTTCATGCAATTGACTTACCAAGAAATGTTTTCTGCTATGGATTTTTCCCATCTTGCACAAACAGTACAACAATACTTTTCTAGCCAAACACCTTTGTGGTGGGTGGATTTTTTAGGAATGGAAAAAGACACGGGGATACTGGGACACGGGGATATATCAACATTTCCTCACTCCCCCCGATCCTCTGTAGCCTGTCTGTGGATAGGAAATGCGATTGACCAAATTACAGGCGATCGCCATGCTCATATTTTTTTACTCTACGTCGTATCAGAACATCGGCGACGAGGAATTGCAACAGCTTTGATGCAGTATGCAGAAGACTGGGCAAAGAAAAGAGGTGATCAGCAAATCGGGTTGCAGGTGTTTCAATCTAACCAAGCTGCATTAAATCTTTATAATCACTTGGGTTACGAAACTCAATCTTTGTGGCTGAAGAAACCTTTATAACTTTAATTTTTTTGCACTTTCAATTTTAAATATTGAATTAATTGGTAAGTGGTAGTAGGGAATGGTACTTTTTATTTATGTATGACGAAGACGACCTCAGCCTACTTGATGTAGAAGTGGAGCTAGAAAGTCCTCTAGATAAAATGGAACCACTGACCGCAGAGTCAGAAGTGCCAAAACCCGATCCAGAGGAAATGCTACCACTATTAGAGCATCCCCAACCCCAGCAAAGAATGCTGGCAGCACGTGCTTTTTGTGACGTCGAAGATGCACGAGCAATTCCTCATTTGATTAGTTTGCTAACTGATACTTGCCCTCTAGTACGGGTAAGTGCAGCTTATGGACTCGGACGTAACCCCAGCCCCGACGCTGTAAAACCATTGATTACTCTATTGGAGCGAGATTGGAATGGGTACGTACGCAAAGGTGTGGTTTGGGCCTTGGGTAATTGCCGCGATCGCCGTTGTTTAGCACCTCTAGCCGATACCCTGAAAACAGATATTTCCGCAGTCCGATTGTGGGCTGCAAGTTCCCTAGCACAGATGGCGCAAATTGGTTATGAAACTGTGGTTGGAGCCATACCACCATTAATCGAAGCTTTGGTACAAGATCCTGTAGCACCAGTGCGGAGTAACAGCGCCTGGGCGATCGGACAATTATGTCGCGAACTACCTTCTAATATTGTTTATGCCACTGCCATTGATGCTTTAATTCAAGCTTTTGCCGAAGATAAAGATTTAGGAGTCCGGGAAGACACCAAAGCTGCACTTTTGGGAGTAGGCGATCCGCGAGGATTACAGTTGATTGAAACCCTAGAACAGGAAGGGTGGTTTTAATCAGTTAACAGTTAACAGTGACCAGTTTAATTTGACGACTGATAACTGATAACTGATAACTGATAACTGATCCCTAACCACTGTACTGAATTCGATAAATTCGGTTGTTGGCTTCTTCTGTAAAAATTAGGCTACCGTCGGGTAAAGTTAGTAAACCGACGGGACGCCCCCAAGTTGTGGGGATGCTGGGATTTAGTAGAAATCCGGCGAGGAAGTCTTCATAGTATCCTTGCGGGCGTCCTTCTGCATCAAAAGGAACAAAAACAACTTTATAACCAGTACCGCGATCGCGATTCCAAGAACCACGAAAAGCAACAAAAGCACCATTGCGGTATTTTGCCGGGAAAGTCTGCCCGTTGTAAAATTGCAACCCTAAAGCCGCAGAATGGGCTTGAAACAAGACATCCGGTGTAGTGGTAGTCTTTACTAAATCCGGGCGTTTACTTTTACCATTATTTGCTTGACGTGGATCAATATTGTTGGGCGCTAGGTATGCATAAGGCCAGCCGTAGAATTGACCCTGTTGCAGGCGTGTCAAGTAATCTGGTACTAAGTCATCACCGATACCATCTCGTTCGTTAACAGTTGTGTAAAGTTGCTTAGTTACTGGGTGAAAATCTAAACCAACTGGGTTACGCAAACCAGAGGCAAAAGTCTGTTGATTGGAACCATCCAAGTTCATCACCTGCACAGAGGCCCGTGGTAAAGGTTCCTCATCTACGTTTGTACCGGAACCAACAGAGACATATATTTTATTACCATCAGGCGAGACTATGACGTTGCGTGTCCAGTGCTGATTATAGCCATTAGCAGGAATGTCAGCTATTTTTTGACCGTTACCACTAAGTTCTTGCTGACCTTGACTATAAGGAAAGCGTAGCACTGCATCGGTGTTACCTAAAAAGAAAGAATTGGCTGCAAAAGTCATACCAAAAGGACGATTTAACCCGTTTTTAGCAGTTGCAAAAGTCTTTTTCACATCAGCCACACCATCACCGTTGGTGTCACGCAGCAAGCGAATGCGGTTTTGTCTGGTTTCAGTCACCAACACATCACCATTGGGGGTTAACGCTAACCAACGGGGTGCATCTAAATCTTGTGCAAAAACATTGACTGTAAACCCAGGTGGAACCCGCAGTGTTGGGTTAGCAGGAATTGAGACAACTTGAGGTGATTTTGAAGCGCTTTTAGTCGCGAAGGGTTTTGGTAAATTTTTAAGATTAATACGGATGCGTTGAGGTGAGAGTGATTTGGTGGGGATAACATTTTGAGACTGTGGAGAATTTTGTGCTACTGGTGTGGAAGTATCTACAGAAGCACGAGTATTTTGATCGCACGCTACTGCTGTAGTTAGTAGTGAAACTAGCAGTAGGAAGCTCTTAGAAGAATTAATTACAGTCATTCCAAATTTCAACCCAGCCCAACATTTATTAAATGTATACTCACGACCAAAGTACTGTCTCCAGTCTGCAAGTAGATTTTAGGGAAGTTCAATAAACATGGGAATAGACTCGTTGACGCGGTGAGTTGGAGACGCGGAGAGATTCTTAATTGCATCCCCCCTTGTACTCCCTATTCAGCCTGACTACAATATTTATTCACTTGTCCCGCAAGCACATCTGATTGTTTTCCAGCAAATTCGGCTGCTTTGAGGGCGTTGTCAATTTCACTTCTGGATGTTTGTATTTGTTGTCTACCAGATGTTGAAGCTTTTGCTAGCTTTGCAGTATTAAGCGCTTTACCTGCTTTGTTGATATTTTGACTGAGTGTTGTAAATACTTTGACAAACCGAGTCTGGTATTCTTTTAGCTTGGGATCTTTTAAGTTTAGTCGCTCAATTTTTTTGGTTTCTGCTTCCAAATCCTTAGCCAGTTTCAAGCTTGTGACAACCTGAGTACCTTTATTAATTTCTAATAAAGAATTTCCCTCGTTCACGGTCTTAATTAGTCGCTGACATTGAGAGGCTTTGCTATCGTTGCAACCGACTAGCAATAAAGTCAGGCTTACAGTTATAGGAACAATAATATGATTTTTACGACACCCGACAGACATTTACACCCGACCAAATTTAATATATGAAATCCAAATAATCGTAACCAATAGTAACCACAGATTCAGTGATTTGGGTTAGAGTTCCGATAATTGGGGAATAGGAAAACAATTTGAAATGAGAAATTTCGGGTTTGAAGTGAGAAGTTTCGGGTTTGAAATGAGAAATTTCGGGTTTGAAGTGAGAAGTTTCGGGTTTGAAGTGAGAAGTTTCGGGTTTGAAGTGAGAAATTTCGGGTTTGAAGTGAGAAATTTCGGGTTTGAA